>NZ_JXYF01000047.1:0-29572 GCF_000967735.1 Paracoccus sp. S4493 | reverse complement strand
TTACTTGGGGAATGTGGGTGTAAGCTAGTTGCGCTCGAAGCGCTGCGGTGAAATCGGGAGCAGGCGAATAATTGGAGAGCCCATAACTATATAGGAGCACGCTCTCAGCTTCGGTATCTGGAGCAACCCGGCATAGATACCGTTCGGCATTGCCGGTGATCACCGCGTCCGGTGCAAACAAGTCAAGCAAGTCGGGTTGGAACCCGGGGCTGCGTACGTAGAGGATGTCGCGAAAGAATGTAGAAAGAGACGCTAAGTTACGAGCCATGAAGCTGTCTCCGATAGCTAGTAGCCGCTTGCTGCTCGCAGCATGTGGATGATGCATGATCATGATATTGCCAGTATTGCCTGTTAAACTCGGACGGTTGTTCCAGAGTTGGGCGCAACGACTATTAGGCCGCAGGAAGTCTTCTTCAACGCTCTCGTTCGTACCTGCCATTATGGCCAAATCACCAAGCCAATGCTTTTTGACGGTGTCCATATTGGCCTGCGGATCATGCGTCCATCCTAGGGTCCGGATCATCAGCTCAGAAAACATGGCACAACCAGTAGCAGCCATGTGCGTATCGTGGGGCATAAAAATCTGTTTGGAAGACTTCTCCGCCTTAAGCATTTCTTCGGGGTAGAGGCAGATATCACCAAGCCCAGCATGTTCGACAGCCGAGCGATAATGTCGCCCAAACAGACTATGCACCTTTCCACTGAGAGGCTCTGGTAGATATTCGGTCATCACCACCGGCTTCGATGGAAAAACCATATGCATGTAGGGTAAGCGCCGCTCAGCGCAGATTGTGCGGCGTGACTTCAGGCTAGAGACGAAGTTCTCAACCGATCCCGAGGTCACCGGAGCGCCCATCAGGTGATCAAACTGCCGCTGCCCGCCGTTCCACAAGAACTTCCATCCGTCAGTACCAAATAGGACATTCTTGTAGATGTCCCCAGGAGCGAATGTCTCTGGCCGGACATCCAACTGCTGTATATTCATGCCGAGACTACCTTTTCTTGCCACTCTTTGGACTAATTGTTCTATTCTCTGAACCTTGATCTGAGTTCAAGAAACTATGGTCTGCACGTCTTCCAAAGTGCATGATCGCATCCGATGCGTGCTGCTGACTGTGCAAAGTAGGTGTTGCCTGCGTAGGTCAGACTTGCTAAGACACACAGGCAGAAGTACGCGCCGAGGGTAAATCCCTGCGGCGCTTTTTCATTTCCATACCTAAGCCAATCATCCCCATCCGCCCTGGTCCTCCCGGGCGGGGAGGGCGTGGTCCCGGCCCCTCGCCGCGCGGACCCCCTCCGAAATCAACGAGGCCAACCATGACCGTTTGCAAGAAATGCCAAGGCAAGGGCGCCGTGAAAGCTGCGCCCTACCCGTCCCGGCGCGACCTGCCGTGCTTCTGGTTCGCCAAGGGTGCACGGACCTGTCCGACATGTGACGGCACGGGCGAGACTGGTGATGGAGGCCAGGATGTCAGAGCGGAATGAAGGCGGTCGGCCCGCCAAGACGTTGTCCTACGAGCAGGAAGTGCAGCTTGAAGCGCTGGCCTCGGTGCTGACAATCGAGCAGATCGCCCACCGGTTCGGCATGTCGCGGTCTACTCTGTCCAAGATCATGGCCGAGGACCCGGAGATCCGCGCGCGGTTCGACATGGGCAAAGCAAAGGCCATTGAGGAGATCGGCGGCAAGCTGATGGACAAGTGCCGGAAGGGCGATACGGCCTCGATCATCTTCTTCCTGAAAACACAGGCAGGGTGGCGCGAGACTAGTAAGGTGGAACTGAGCGGCCCCGCAGGCGGCCCGGTCCAGACGCTCGACGTGTCGAAGCTCTCCGACGCCACCCTGGCGGAAATGCTGGCGGTTGCAGATGCTCAGAAAGAGGACCTTCCCGGCGATTGACCTGATCGCCTTGGAGCGCGAGGCATGCCGCCGGTCACTGGCAACCTTCGCAAAGCGCGCCTGGAACATTCTGGAGCCTGCCACCCCGCTCAAGTGGGGCTGGGCGCTGGACGCCATCTGCGAGCATCTGGAAGCCGTCACCCGCGGCGACATCACCCGGCTACTGATGAACGTGCCGCCGGGCACCATGAAATCGTTGCTGACCGGGGTTATTTGGCCCGCGTGGGAATGGGGGCCCGCCGGGCTGCCGCAGCATCGCTTCCTCGGCACCAGCCACCTGCAGAACCTCGCGGTGCGCGACAACCTCAAGTGCCGCCGCCTGATCGAGAGCCAGTGGTTCCAGGACCGCTGGCCTGTTGCCATGACGGCGGACGAGAACCGCAAGACCAAGTTCGAAAACACCGCCACCGGCTTTCGTGAAGCGATGGCCTTCACCAGCATGACGGGCGCGCGCGGCGACCGGGTGATCCTGGACGATCCGCTGAGCGCGCATGCCGCGAACAGCGAGGCCGAGCTTCTTGACGCCGAACTGGCGTTCCTCGAAACCCTGCCGACCCGGATCAACAACGACCGCTCCGCCATCGTGGTCATCATGCAGCGCCTGCACGAGCGGGACACCTCGGGGCTGATCCTGTCGAAGGCTCTGCCCTACACGCATCTCTGCCTGCCGATGCGCTTCGAGGCTGAACGGCGGTGCCGGACCTCGATCGGGTTCACCGATCCGCGCACCACCGAGAGCGAGCTGCTGTTCCCGGACCGGTTTCCGGAGCCGCAGGTCGCGGAACTGGAGCGGACCCTTGGCAGCTACGCGACCGCCGGTCAGCTGCAGCAGCGACCAGTGCCGCGGGGCGGGGGTCTGTTCAAGAAGAGCTGGTTCACCCCCGTCAAGGCATTGCCAGTGGGCTGCCGGTTCGTACGGGGATGGGACCTGGCGGCAACCGAAGACAAGGAAGCGGCGGCCACCGCTGGCGTGCTGATCGCACGGGCGCCGGACGGACGGTTCATCATCGTGGATTCGACACGGGAGCAACTGGGGCCCATGGGAGTCGAGCGGCTGATGAAGGCGACTGCCGAGCAGGATCGGGCCGCGTATGGGGCCGTCCGCGGCTCCTACCCGCAAGACCCCGGGCAGGCGGGCAAGGCGCAGGCGCAGCACATCATGCGCCACGTCCTGACCGGCTTCGACTACCACTTCAGCCCCGAGAGCGGGGACAAGGAGACGCGCGCTCTGCCCCTCGCCGCACAGGCCGAGGCGGGCAACGTGTTTCTGCTGGAGGGGCCTTGGAATGATGCCTTCCTCGATGAGGTCGCGGTGTTCCCGATGGGCAAATGGAAAGACCAGGTCGACGCGGCCAGCCGCGCCTTCACCGAGCTGACGACGGCACCGAAGCCGACCGAGACCAGAACGACGACGATAGTAGGGATGTACTGAGCGATGACAGGCACCGTCGACACCAAGCACCCGGACTATCTCGACCGCGTCGACGAATGGGCTCTCATGCGCGACTGCGCCCGCGGCGAGACAGCGGTGAAGGCCGCAGGCGAGCGGTACCTGCCGATGCCCTCCGGGTTCCGCGTCCAGGAGGACGGTGGCGTAAAGATGTTCGAGGCCTACCAGACGCGAGCCCAGTTCTCGGAGATCCTGGCGCCGACGATCCGTGGCATGATCGGCGTCATCCACCGCACCGAGGCGCAGATCGACATGCCACCTGCCATGCAGGGGCTGTGGGAGCGCGCCACTGCCGATGGTCTGCCCTTGGAGGCCCTGCACCGCCGGATTACGGCCGAGCTGCTGCTGACCGGGCGGTATGGGTTGCTAGCCGATGCTGCGTCAGAAGGCTCGGACCTGCCATGGTTGGCGGGCTACACCACCGAGGCGCTGATCAATTGGTCTCCCGCACGCGACTTCTTCGTGCTGGACGAGAGTGGGCTGTCCCGGGATGGCTTCTCGTGGAAGCAGCATAAGGCATACCGGGTGCTGCGGCTCGATGAAGGCCGCTACTCCGTCGAGAAGTACGATGGCAAGGAGCAGGGTGGCGAGACTGTGCAACCGACCGCGCGCGGCGGGGCGGCCCTCACGGCCATTCCGCTGGTGGTCATGGGCCCGCAGGATCTGTCCGTATCCCCGCAGGAGCCGCCGCTGATCGGTGTCGCCCGCGCCGCGCTGGCCATGTACCGGCTGGACGCAGACTATCGGCACCAGCTCTACATGACGGGTCAGGAGACGCTGGTCATCATCAACGGCGACGCACCCCCGGCGGTTGGCGCTGGCGTGGTCATCAGCCTGATTGCCAGCAAGGACGATCATGCACCGGACGCCAAGTATGTCGGGCCGTCCGGTACCGGCATCACGGCTCACAGACAAGCGATCCTTGACGAGCGCGACAATGCCGCCTTGGCCGGGGCGCGCCTCTTCGACAGTGAGAAGCGGTCAGCGGAGAGCGGTGACGCGCTGCGCATCCGCTACGCGGCGCAGACTGCCACGCTGACATCGGTCGCCCTGACCAGCGCCCAGGGACTGGAGAAGGCCCTGCGGCACATCGCGGTGATGATCGGCGCGGACCCCAATCAGGTTGTGGTGAAGCCGAACCTGTCCTTCGTGGATGCGGGCATGACGCCTGAGCAGGCGGAGGCGCTGGTCCGGATCTGGCAGGCTGGCGCTATAAGCTACCAGACGCTGTATGAGAACTTACAGCGAGGAGAGTTGGCCAGCGCGGAGCGGAGTTTCGAAGAGGAGATGACGCGCATGGATCCTCCTGACCTGTCAGTGTGATCGTTTTGCGCTTCGCCTCCAACAGGCATCGACCTTCGTTCACGCGGGAGGAACATGCTGTCTGATTTTGTCCTCGACAGACGGTTCGTCGACACCACACCGGAATGCCGCGGCTCGGTCTGACACGACCCTGGCACGCTCATTAGCGCTTCCGCCTTCATTTGCGGACACGTAGCCGACGATGCAACCCTCGCCGTCTGGTTGAGCAACTTTCGACACGACGAGGATCTGGGTGGTCCATTCGCCGTCGCCGTCGGAGAGCGAGAACCGTTGGATAGCTGCAACTGGCACAACTTCGCCGTTCAACGTACCCATCCGCCATTCGACAGTCGGGTGCGCATAGTTGAATGCGCCGAAGGTGGGCATGCTTGACTGCTCGGAAGATCCATATGTGACCGACTGACGACCATCGCTGTCGCGGATAATGTAGGTGTAGCCTGCAACACCGGGGCAGCGAATATCGACCCAGAAGCCCTCATTATCTGGAGAGCTGGCTATTACTTCGCAGTCACGGTCGACATGGTTCCGGGTGTACTCGCTGATGAGTTCCGCCGCAGCCGCAGGCATGGCTCCGAAGGCAGCAGCAACAATCAAGGGTCTCATGGGGTCACTCCATTTGCGAGCAGGCTGCATCGCAGATGCAACCTAGACAACACTTGTATTTAGCTCGCCCGGTTTACCGCGGCGGGCTTTTTCATGCCGGCAGTGCCCGGCTCAACCACAGGAGACGGCCAGTGGCCCTGAAAGCAATCATCGACAGCCTCGACAGTGTCGAGGAGCAGTACCGTGACCTCTACGAGGAGAAGGACGGCAAGTACGTCCTCGCCGTCGAGGGGATCGAAGCCCACCCCGGAGCCGCCGCTCTGAAGTCGGCGCTGGACCGGGTGCGCGGCGAAAAGCGCACACTCAGCGAAAAGCTGACGGCGGTGGAGGGGCGGCTGGACGGACTCCCCGACGACTTCGATGTCGACGAGTACGAGCGCTTGAAGGGTGCGGCCGAGGGCAAGGAGCCGCCGAAGATCGACGAGCGCCTGGACCGCCAGAAAGCTGAGCTGGAGAAGAAGCACAGGATTGAGCTGGAGAAGCGTGACGCCCGGATCAGCAAGCTGGACGGCACCCTCCGCAAGTCTCTGGTCGATGACGGCCTGACCAAGGCCCTGATCGATTCTGGCGTGTCGAAGGAGTTCCTGCCGGCGGCCAAGGCGCTGCTGAAGGAGCGCGGAGCGGTCAAGTTGATCGAAGAGAACGATGAGTTTCAGGTTCTCGCAGACGACGGCATCGATGATCGCATGCCACTGACCAAGTTCGTCGCCAACTGGGTCGGTGATGAGGGCAAGCATTTCGTTGCCAAGGCCACCGGCGGCGATGCCAAGGGCGGAGAGGCAAAGCGGTTCACCGAGAACCCCTTCGACCCCAAGAACCCGAACCGGACGAAGCAGCAGGAGCTGATCGTCCAGAACGACCTCAGGGCCCGCCAGATGGCCGAGGCCGTGGGCGTGACGCCCTACTGGTAAGACCCCTGCGCCAGTGGCGCTGATTTCGAGGCCTGCGCCCAGTGGGGCAGCCTAGCCGACCCCACTTTTGCAACCCGAAATAGGAGCCTGTCATGGCAACTACGAGACTCTCGGATGTGATCTACGGCCCCTTGTTCCTGCCGACGACCATCCATCGCATCGCGCAACTTTCCCGCATCCGCAACTCGCCCATCGTCTCGACCGATGCTGAACTGCAGCGCTTCGCCAACAGTCCCGGCGACCTGGTGCAGATGCCGTTCTGGAACGATCTGACCGGCAACTCGAACGTCTCGACGGACGATCCGGCCCAGAACGCCATTCCGAACAAGCTGACCCAGGGCCAGGACATGGCTCGCAAGATCCGCCGCAACAACGGCTGGCAGTCGGCCAACCTGGTCGCTTCGATGCTGGCGGAGGATCCGCTGGACGCCGTGGCGCAACTGATCGCCGAGTACTGGGTGCGCGAGGAGCAGCGCATCATGGGCCTGCAGATGCGCGGTGTGTTCACCTCGCCCGGCATGGCCGGCAACGTGCTGGACGTGGCCTCCGAGGACGGCGCCGTCACCCCGGTCCGCTTCGATGCCGAGATCGCTTCGAACGCCTATGCTCTGCTGGGCGAGTATGGCACCACCCTGTCGGCCGCCCTGATGCACTCGCGGGTGTTCTTCAACCTGCGGGCCGCCCGGGCGATCGAGCGGTTCAAGGACCCGGCCACCGGCCTGGAGTTCGACACCTGGGACGGCAAGATTGTCTACGTTTCGGACCAGTGCCCCCGCGAGCCCGGCGACACCAGCGGCTTCAAGTACACCACCTACCTCTTCGGCAACGGGGCCATCGGCTATGCCGAAGCCACCGGCGAGGGTGGTCCGAAGAAGCCCGTAGAGGTCCAGAGCGACGCCTCGGCCGGCAACGGCGAAGGCGTCGAGACGGTCTGGTACCGCCGGCACTGGGTCATGCACCCCCGTGGCGTGTCGTTCAGCGGCACCCCGGCCTCGGCATCGGGCGTCAACGACACCGAGCTGGGCGGCGGCGCGAACTGGACACGGGTCTATGATCCAAAGCTGGTCCGCATGGTCGCCGTTGTGACCAACGGTTGAGGGCAGGGGCCTCGGCCCCTACGTCTTCCCATTTCAGAAACACGGAGAAGCATCATGGACACCCATGACAACGACCCTCTGCTTGCCGAGGCCATCGCGCGTCGCGACGAGAGCCGGGCAATGATCCTGCAGTCGCGCGCCCAGGCCAGCGGCACCGCAATGGACCGGCTGGCCGACGCGTTCGGCAAGATGGCCGATCAGGCGACTGCCGAGGCCCGTAAGTCGGCCGAGGCCGCGGACAAGGTCGAGCCAGTGCGCCCCGATCCCGAGGGCACCGCCCGCCTGCTGGCGGATAGCGAGGGCCACTTCGCGCCGAACGCCGAGGTCGCGGCCACCGGCGGCACCGGCATCAAGGCCAGCAACACCAACGTCGGTACCGGCAAGCCTGCGAACAGCGCGGACGAGGCGGGCGAGGCCATCACCGAGGGCGCACAGGCCATCATCGGCGACCAGCCGGTTGGCGACGACCTCGACACCCTGTCCGACGAGGATCTTCGCGCGCGCTACCAGGGCGTGTTGGGCGAGAAGCCCCACCACGCCGCGGGCCGCGCGACGATGATCGCACGCATCGCGGACAAGCAGGGCTGATCTTCGGTGCGGGGCTGGCCAGTCCGGCCCCCATCCAAAGCACAGCGGAGGCAGGCAGATGCTCAGCTACACCGTCCCGGCCGTCACCCAAGCCGAGGCCACCGACTACACCAGCGCGGCCGGCGTCACCCCGCAGCCGGGCCCGGCAGACCTGATCCGTGGCCAGCGCTACATCGCCGCGCGCTTCAACAGCCGGTGGCTCTCGCAGTGGGAGGACGACGTGGTCCCGGAGGCGGTCAAGCACGCCATCATTGAGGCTGCGGTCATCGAGGCCCGCACGCCCGGCGCACTGTCACCCGTCTCGACGCCGGCCACCGACAAGGTGCTGGTCGGCGCGGGAAGGCTGACTTGGGAGCGGGTCAGAGGTGCGTCCGGGCCCGATGCCTACATGCCGCGCTCGGCGATCATCGACGGGCTTCTGGCCGGTCTGGTGCGGTCCGCCATGGGTGGTGTGTCGTTTCTCATGAGGGCCTGATCGGCTCGGTTCTTCTCACAGTTTGGGGGATCACATGGCTGATATCGTTCAACTGCAACAGCCGCAGCCGATGACATGGGTCTGCGAGTGCGGCTGTTCGACCTTCACCCTGCTGTCGGATGGAACAGCGCAATGCGCAGCCTGCGATGCTAACCATGAGGCGCTCGACTCCGGCTGGCTGGACAGGTCTCAGGATCGCCGCACTCCCCATGAGGAGGTCGACACCTTCACCGATGTGCAGGGCAATGGGTCGTTGGAGTTCGCCCGCCGTCGTCTCGCCCGGATCGCTTCCGATGACGACGCAGCGCTGATCGTGGTGGCAAAGCAGGACGGCAGGATCTCCAGCTGGGCCATCGCCGACACCGACGATGAGATCGCGTGGGCCAAGGCACGGCTCGGGGACGCGGCAGACCTGATCGCCAGAAAGCGTGGCGCTGATGGCTGAGGACTGGCAGGCCATCGCAGCCGAGGTGGCTGGCGCGCTTGGTGACGTGGGCTACGGCGCCACCTTGGTGCGCCATACCTGGATCGGCCCCGATCACGACCGCCAGCCCGGCCCCGACCAGCTGATCCCGGTCAAGTTGCTGGGCGACACGCTGGCACTGGGTCTGGTGAACGGCACCTCCATCCGCGCGTCTGATCGGCGCGAGATGATGGCAGCCGCAGGCACTACGCCCACGCCTGCCGACCACCTGCGCATCGGCACCACCAGCTATGCGATCATCCGCTGCGAGCCGTTCGCTCCGGGCGGCATCGCGCTGTACTACGACCTGATCCTGAGGGCCTGACATGGCACGACTGCCGGCTGACATTCAGGACGCTCTGGACAAGCTGGAGCCCGCGATCCGCGACGCCTTCATTGCCGCCATCGACCAGATCACCAGCGCCATTCGCCTCAAGCAGGTCGAGGACATGATCCGCGAGGGCGACATCGAGGGCGCCATCGAGGCGCTGCGGCTGGAGCAAGGCTTCTTCAGCCCGCTCTACGAGGCGCAGCGTGGTTCCTACATGGTGGGCGGCCCAATGGCCCTCGCGCAGACGCGCATCCGCGACCCCTACGACGGCAGCAGCTTCGTGTTCAGCTTCAACGGGCGGCACGACCGCGCCGAGCAATGGATCAGGGATCATTCGTCGCGCCTCATCACCGAGGTGATCGAGGAGCAGAAGGAGCAGGCCCGCATCGTCATCCGGGAGGCGGCCGAGGCGGGGCAGCACCCGCGCGACACCGCCCGCGCCATCGTAGGCCGCGTCGATCCGGCCACCGGCAAGCGCGAGGGCGGGTTCATCGGCCTCGACGGCCGCCGCCAGGGCGTGTTCCGCAAGGTGCTGGACGGCATGACCACACCGGAGGGTGTCCGCGACCTGGTCACTGTTCCGCGCGACGGCAAGCCCCCCTTCGTGACGCTGGAGAGCGTCAACGAGGCGACGAAGCAGCGCATCCTGCGCGCCTACCGCGCCGGGGGGGCTGTGAGCGACGCGGACATCGCCATCAGCCGCAAGCAGCTGCGCAACAAGCTCCTGAAGGATCGGGGCGACACCATCGGGCGGACCGAGGCGCTGAACGGCCTGCGCGCCGGGCGGCATGAGGGCTTCCTGCAGCTGGTCGAGAGCGGCACCGTCCGACAGGATCAGGTGCGCATCCGCTGGCAGGCGACTCTCGACGGGCGGGTGCGTGACAGCCACCGCCACCTGCACGACGAGACGATCAGGATTGGCGAGTTCTTCAACCCTGCCCCGGGAGTGTTCATGCAATACCCCGGCGACCTGCAGCACAGCCCCGGCAATCCGAAAGGGCTGGCGGCCAACGTCATCCAGTGCCGCTGCCTGGCGGTCTACCGGATCAAGTCGGACCTTCTAAATGATTAGGTGACGATGCGTTCTCCCTCTATGGTTGTTTAAGTCAACAGCCAGATCGGAATGTCTCAATGGACGCACGCACGGGCCGCCGGGGCGGAGACGTGAACACGGCGAAGCTTGATGAGCACTCCGTGCGTGACATCAGAAAACGCTTGGCGACTGGAGAGTCCAGCAAAGCGATCGCTTCCGAGTTCGAGATTTCACCGCAACAGGTCTCCGCCATCAAGACCCGACGAAGTTGGGCTTGGGTCGAGTGACGCTGGCCGCCTCAGGGCGGCCTTTTTTATTGGGGTATCAGATGGCAGACCGATCCTTCGCCGCCTCGATCGCGGCCTTCGCCGACAAGACCAAGGCCCAGATGCAGGCGGTCCTTTCGGAGAGCATCCAGGACGTCATGGACATCGCGCAGACCCCGGTCGCCAATGGGGGCCGGATGCCGGTCGATGACGGCCACCTGATCAACAGCGTGGTGACCGAGCTCAACGGCTCGCAGATCGGACAGGCCAGCGATGCGGCAGATACGAGCGGGGCCAGCTCATCGGCCAACATCGCCATGCTGGTCACCCAGATGCAGCCCGGCGACATCGCCAGCATCGGATGGACCGCCGCGCACGCCATGCGCCAGCACGAGGGGTTCGTGGGCGAGGACAGCCTCGGCCGCACCTTCAACCAGGAAGGCAAGCACTGGGTCGACGGCGCCGCCGCCCAGTGGGAGCAGATCGTCGCCCGCAACGTCGAGAGGCTGAAATGAGCGTCGAAGCGATCGAGGCCGCGCTGCGGGAGCGCCTGGCAGAGTTCACCGCCTTGCCCAAGGCATGGCCCAACGAGGACTTCGACCCGAAGGCGCCGGGCAACCTGCCCTATGTCTCCTGCGATCTGGTGAAGGCCGCGACCTCTGATCAGACGCTGGCCGCCACGGCGCCGGAGATGGTCGGCCGGCTGATCGCGACGGTGGTGGTCGCCAAGGGCTCCACGTCCCGCCCGGCCAACCGTCATGCCGATGCCATCGCAGCGCTGTTCCCCGCGGGCGCGCGCTTCGCGGCAGGCACCCAGATGATCACGATCACCCAGCCCCCGCACACGCGCGAGGGCATGAGCGACGGGGTCTATTGGCGCGTCCCTGTCGTGATCCCGTTCCTCGCCGCCTGACAGCCCGTCACGGGCCGCCTGCGGCACACCTGCACACCTTCACCAACCGCCCTGACAAGGGCCCAACCAGCGAAAGGGGCCGCTCATGGCCACTATTGTCAAAACGTCCATGGGCGGCCCCGGTCAGCGGCCCGTGACGGAGGTCACCCTGACCGCAACGAACGTGCTGACCTACGAGCCCGGCACCGGCCAGGTGCTGATCCTGCGCAACCCCACGGCGGGCGCGGTGTCGTCTGTCATCGACGGAGCGGACGGCACCACCGTCAGCTATCCCGGTGCGCCGAACATCTCCGTCGCCGCGGGCTTTGCGGTCGGTGGGATCCCGGCCGGCGGCGTCGTGGCCGTCCCGCTCGACACCATCTCGGCCTACCTGCAGGGCGCCATCAACGTGACCGGCACCGGCCTCGTCGCCGTGCTTCTGGGGAGCTGATCATGGCGAGCATCACAAACAACACCCGTGAGGCGGTGATCCTGCCGACCGGCCACACCGTAGCCCGGCTGGACCGCCTTGAGACCACGAACGCGGTCCTGCGCAGTGCCGACAACGTTCGCACCATCACCACGATGGTCGCGGCCAGGATGATCGACGTCGAGTACGACCCCGACCCGGTCGAGGAGGCCGCCGAGGCCGCCACGTCGGTGATCGATGCGCCGGACCGCAAGCCGTCCCCGCAGATCCCGCTCTCCCCCACCGAACGGGCCGCCGCGCCCGCTGAACCCAAGAAGGACGCCTGATCATGGCACTCATCACCTATATCGGCGCTCTGATCGCCGTATCCGCGGGCGTTCCCGCAACCGTCGACGCGGCAGGCTTCGTCGGCAGGAACTTCACCACGGTCGGCAAGATCACCGAGTGGGGCGAGACGGGCGACCAGTCCGAGGACGTGACCGAGACCACCCTAGCCGGGCGGACCTATCACGCCAACGGCGCCCTGGACGGCGGCTCGATCCCCTTCACCTTCCTGATCGACGGCCCCGATGCCGGGCAGACGATCCTGCGCACGGCCAACAACACCAACGACGAGGTCTCGGTCCGGATCACCGATCCCGACGGCCAGATCATCTACTACCACGGCAAGGTCGCCAACCTGCGCGACCGTGCCCGCAACGCCTCGACCATGAAGGGTCTGAGCGGCGAGTTCCGCGTCAACTCCGGAACGGTCCGCGTCGGCTGATCCGGTCGGCTTCGGCTGATCGGTAAGGGGCGGCGGCTTCGGGTGTGGCCCGCCGACCCATCACCTTACACACCCCATACAAAGGAACACACCATGGATTTTCTGAAGCAATACGACGCGCGCGGCGCGGCCGAGACCGCACGTCCGCTGGAGCTGCGCGATCAGACCACCGGCGAAGTCATCGAGAACAACGGCAAGCCTTGCATCGTCATGGTCAAGGGTGCCTCCAGCCGGGCCGTGCAGGCCGAGCTGCGCCGCGACGAGATGGACCGGGCGAAGAAGGCCAAGGCCGCCGCCAAGACCGGCACGCAGGTCGACACGAACACCGCACAGGATATGCACGAGGCGACCGTGAAGGCCGCGCTGCGCCTGATCGTGGGCTTCGGCAACATGCAGACCACCGGCGAGGACGGTAAGGCACGCGACCTGACCGTCGAGGATGCGCCGGCGCTGCTGGACCTGAACTTCATCAGCATGGCGCACCTGATGCGCGAGAAGGACGTCGAGCACTGGACCAAGCCGAGCTTCGCCCAGCAGGTTCTGGACTTTGCCCAGGATGATGCGGATTTTTTGGCGGCGTCCACGAAGCCCTAGTCCTCTACGCCCGGCAGTTGGCATTCCTGCACGGGACGCCAAAGAGCTGGAAGGAGACGCGGCTGCAGTACGCCCGCAAGAAGGGTCGCGACGTTCAGATGCCACCCGTCGCGGCGGGGGTATACCTGATCGATGCCATGTTCCGGCTCGGCCCGGTTCGCGCAGACGTCAACGGCACCCGTAGCGTGGACTGGACCGAGCTGGACGCCTTCGCGCGCCTGACACGGGCGATCAGCGAACCGTGGGAGGCGGAGGCACTGCACGCGATGTGCGATGCCTATGCAGCCGAACAGGCAGAGGCGGAGGACTCGCTGCGGGATCCGCCGCTGGCGGGGTCGTGGTGGGTCTAGTGTTTTGGGTTCACCTATCGTCGGCTTGGATGACCACTGCCGTTCCCGATGCCACTAACATGACCATTGTGCCGGAGCCCGACAGGTCCACGTAATCGAGATCGACGCCGACTACGGCATTGGCGCCAATAGCGTGAGCCTCGCGCCGAAGCTCTTGAAGCACCGTTTTCCGAGCGTCCCGCATAGTTGATTGCACAGCCTCAGATCGGCCTCCGACAATATTACGAACGCCAGCGAATAAATCCTTGAAGGCGTTCATGCCGAAAGCACATTCGGCAGTAACAATGTCGATGCGGCGAGTAATGATAAAGTCCGTTGTCGCCTCAGTTGTTAGAACAACCGATGCAATAGCCTCTTCTGAAACCTTGTATTCTGAGAAAACTTTAGCCGCTTCATCGGTGCCAAGATCTTGTTCCAGCCTGCGCCGCTCAAGGTAGCGATTGTTGCAGTCGGAGCAGCGTCCGTTGACCTGCTTGAAATAGCTGACCTGAATTCCGCAGTCCGCACATTCCGCCATTATTGCTCCCCCAGTTTCCCCGCACCATCCTGCGGGGCTTTCGTACGTGCGCCAAGGACAATCCCATGAACGAAACTGCCCGCGTTTCCTTAGTCGTAGACTCCTCCAGCCTCGCGCAGGGCGAGAGTGCAATGGATAGCCTCGCACGGACTGGTGGCAAGGTTGAAGACACTCTCAAGGTCAGCGCAAAGGGTATCAAGCAAGCCATGGCGCGGATCTCCGGCGTTATGGGCGGCCTAGATGCTACGATGAAGTCGCTGGAGAGGGCCGTGTCTCAGTCGATGGGGCGTTCGGCGCAGGAGGTGTCGAAGGGTGCCCGGACTTTCGACGACCTGCGCCGCCAGATCGATCCTGCCTATGCCGCAAGCCAGCGCTTTGCTGTGGTTCAGGGTGACCTTGCCCGTATGGTCATCGACGGCAGCGCCTCGCAGCAAGCGGCCAATGCCGTTCTAGAAATTGCCCGAAGCCGATATCTGGGCGTCGCGACGGCAGCGGAAGAGGCTGAGCAAGCTCAGCGTGATCAAGCAGCTGCGGTCGCACAGGCTACGGGGAACTACGAGGCTCTGCGGAACGCTCTGGACCCGGTCTATGCTTCATCAAAGCGATATGAGGCGGCAGTCGAGACTGCTAACACGGCGCTTCGCGCAAAGATTATCACCGAAGGCGAGCATGCCCGGGTCTTGCAGTTGGCGCAGACCCGTTACCTGGGGCTGACCCCTGCTGTTGCCGGCGCATCTGCTGGACTTGCACGGTTTACGCCGCAGATCACCAATGCGTCTTTCCAGCTTCAAGACTTTGCAGTGCAGGTTGCCTCGGGACAGTCCGCTCTGACAGCGTTCACTCAGCAGTTTCCGCAGTTGGCAGGTGCGCTTGGTGTGTCAGGAAAGCTGGCACTGCTGGGCGCTGGCCTTGGCACTGTAGTCGCTATTGGGGCCGCGGTTTTGCCATTGTTCTTGTCTATGGGGAACAGCGCCAAGGCAGCAGAGGATGCGGTCTCCGACCTAAATAGCGCATTCGGCGCCTACAAGTCGGCCATCGACGGCACCAATCTGTCTGTCGAGGATCTGACGACCAAGTTTGGTGCCAATGCAGAGGCAGCGCGCGCTCTGTACCTGGTCATGCGGGACCTTGCCGAATTGGAAATGGTGCAGACCATGAGTGCGGCCATTGCTGCTGCGACCGGTCAGTTCGAAGGCCTTGGGGCCGAGCTTGAGCGGATCAATGCGCTGTCGAAAGCTAGCATTGGCGACTTCGGGGGCATGTCTGCCGCGTCTGGACGTTTGGCAGTGGCGATCGGCAACCTGGCCGACAAATACGGCCTTGGTTATGGGCAGGCGGTCGAACTGAACAAGGCTATGAAAGCCCTAGAGGAGGCCAAGGGCCCGCAAGAACAGGCTCGCGCCGCAGCAGCATTGGTTCAGGAGCTTCGTGAGGCTCAGCGCTCTGGCGCTGCGATCCCCCCGGAGATCATGGCAACCGCTCAGCAACTCGCCCAAGCATCAATGCTCGGCCTTCAGCTGGGTGGAAATTTGGACAATGCAGCAGCCGCAGCTTCGAATGCGGCGGCCGCAGCGCGAAACCTTGCTGCCGCGCTATCCGCGGCTGCTGGTTTTTCGCTTGGCATCGACAACCAGATCGAGGTCATCGGTGCTCGCATTGCTGCCCAGAAGGCTGGTGCCGACGCTGCTATCGCTGGCACCATCAAGCAGATGCAGATTGAGGCCGCCGCGAGCAGAGATCGCCAGATCGCCGCCGGTGTTGACCAGTACAACGCGGAAGCTCTTTACCAGCTAGACTTGGACCGTATCGCCCAGCTGGGTGAAATGACGGCCGAAGAAAAGGCGTTGGCAAAAGCTACGGGCGAAGTCGCGACGGGTCGCAAGGCAGCCGCCAGCGAAGCCGAGAAGGCGTCCAAGAAGGCTGCAAAGGAGGCCGAGAAGCTCAGCGACAACCTGGACAAGGAGGCGCATAAGTGGCGTGAGGTCCTCGACCCGATGGCAAAGTACCGTCGCGAGGCGGCCGAGCTGGCGAAGCTGACCGGGCGCCTGTCACAGGACGAGATGGCTGAGGCGCAGCGCCGGCTGAACATCCAGCTGGCCGACAGCCTGCCCCTGGCGGGCAAGTTCACCGACATCATGACCGAGGGGCTGCTCAGCGGCTTCAAGGGGACGCTCTCCGACATCGGGGACATGCTCAAGTCCTGGCTGGCGCAGATGATCGCCATGGCCGCCAAGAACCGCATCATGATCAGCATGGGTCTGGGCGGTATTCCAGGAGGTGGCGGTGCGCTGTCGTCGGCACTCGGTGCGGCCGGGGCGCCTGTGGGCGGTCTGACCGGCGTCGGAGGCGTTCTGGGCGGCATCGCGTCGCTCGGCACGGCAGCCATGTCCGCCTTTACGGGCGGCCTGCAGGCGGCCATGGGCGGCATCGGGTCGATCACCCAGTACACGTCTCTGATGATGGGTGGCGCGACGACGAGCCTTGCCGGGCTCGCCTCGGCTGCTGGGGCCATCGCCGTTCCCCTGCTGGCGGTCGCCGCGGTGTTCTCCTTCTTCAGGAAGAAGACCAAGGAACTGGACGCCGGTCTGCGCATCACCGTCGACGGCCTGAACACCGCGGTCGACACCTTCCGCAAGACCGAGACGCGCCGGTTCTGGGGCCTGTCGAAGAAGACCCGCACCAGCTACGACCGCGCCGATCAGGAGACCCAGGACGCCCTGTCCAGCATCGTGGGCAACATCCAGACCGGCGTCATGGATGCCGCTGCGGCGCTCGGCTTCGGGGCCGAGACCTTCGCGGGTTTCGCCCACCAGATGACCATCAGCACCAAAGGCATGAGCAAGGAGGATGCGCAGCGCGCCGTCGAGCAGGCCCTCGCGGGTCTCGGCGACGGGTTCGCCGGCATGATCCCCGGCCTCAATGCCCTCCGCAAGGATGGCGAGAGCACCACAGAGGCGCTGAACCGCCTGTCCACGTCGCTGACCGGGGTCAACGGCATCATGGACACCCTCGGGCACCGCTTCCACGCCGTGGGCCTTGCCGGTGCGGATGCGGCGTCCAAGATTGCCGAAGCGTTCGGCGGCCTGGACGCGATGGTGAGTGCCACGCAGCAGTACTACCAGGCATTCTATACCGATGCCGAACGACTGGCCGTCACCACCCGCCAGACTTCTGCTGCGCTGGCGGAGCTCGGCATCGCCATGCCGCAGACCCGCCAAGAGTACCGCCGCATGATCGCGTCCCTGGACCTGACCACCGAGGCGGGCCGCGAGGCCTATGCCGCGCTGATCGGCCTGTCGGGTGCCTTCGACTTGATCCTGCCGCAGATCTCGGGCTTCACCCGGGAGATGACGGCATTGCAGGATCGGGTCGTCGCCTCGATCGGCACCGTCATCGGCGGGCTGTCCGAAGCGATCCGCCTGAACACGTCCGCCGCGGCCGACTGGCGCAAGGCGGGCGACGGCATCCGCGACTACCTGGACAAGCTCCGGGGCACGGCCTCGGCACTGTTCAGCCCTCAGCAGGCGCGCGCCTACAACCAGGCGCTCTACCAGCGTACCTTGAGGCAGGCGAACAGCGGCGATGTGGAGGCGGCGGGGCGTCTGCCCGGCGTGGCCGACAGCTACCTGTCCAGCGTCAACGACATGGCACGGTCCAGGACCGAGTCCGCGCTGGCACAGGCCCGCGTGGCCGTGGCGCTGAGCAAGGTCGCGGTCAGGACCGACACCACCGCGACGGCACTGGAACGGGTCGCGGCGCTGCAACAGCGGCAGGTCGACATCCTGACCGGTGTGCAGAACCACCTGACGGCAGGCAACACTCTGACGCAGGGGGGGATCACGCGCCTTCTGGGTCAGCTGGGCAGCTTGGACGATCGCATCGCGCTGCGGGCCGGCGATGCCCGCACCATCGTCGCGGGCGTCAGCGACGCCCTGGGCAATGCCAATGTCACGGCATCGCTCACGGGCGCGGACGGGCTGCGCGCCAGCATGGGCACGTTGCGCACGTCGCTGGTGGATCTCCGTCAGGCCATCGCGGCCGAGACGGCGCGGAGCGAACGCCAGCGCAAGGTCGCGGCCCTGAACACCTATGTCGGAGGCCTCACGGCCAATGCCGCGGGCAACCACTTCGTGGACGATGCCGATCTCACGGCGATGTCGCGGGCTGCGGGGATCAGCACGGCCGGACTCAACACCAGCCAGATCCGCAACCGGCTGGCGGCCTTCGACGGCGGCGACCTGCTGCGCGGGACGGTCTACGATCCCACGGGCAACCTGGAGCGCAACTACCTGGAGAAGGAGCGCCTGAAGCAGGAGGTCAGCGGCATCTACGGCATCATCCGGCAGATGATGACCCGGTACGGGGTGACCACGGCCAACCCGTTCGTGCTGAACGACAAGGGCGTACGGTCCAATCCGCACACCGGGCACTTCTTCATCAACGGGCGGCACATCACCGACCACAACCACCCGTTCTGGAACACCCTCTGGGGCTCGGGCGGGCTGTGGGCACGGTTCACGTCTGCCGAGACGGCGCTGCGGAACACGCCGGGCTTCGCGACGGGCGGCACCCACCTCGGGGGCCTCCGCATCGTGGGCGAGAACGGTCCGGAACTGGAAGCCACCGGTCCGAGCCGCATCTTCAGCCACCGCCAGAGCCGCGCCATGCTGGACAACAGCGAGATGGTGCGGGAGCTGCGCGCGGTCCGCGCCGAGCTCGCGGAGATGAAGGCGCACGCCCGCGGCACGGCCGAGAGCACGAGGGACACGTTCAAGACGCTGCGGGAGATCAATTCCGTCGGCGTGAAGATCGATCCTGACCAGAACAAGGTAGCAACGTGAAGATCATCGAGCCGTACGACGTCACCCCCGCCATGATGCTGGCCAGCAATGTCCCGGAGACCGACCATCCCGCATGGGTCTCCGGGACGAGCTATGAGAACGGCGCGCGGGTGATCCGGCAGAACGCCATCTGGGAAAGCATCCAGGCGGCCAATATCGGGCATGACCCTCTCACAGATGTGACGTCGCAGTGGTGGTTCCGGATCGGGGCCACCAACCGCTGGCGCGCCTTCGACAACCGGCTTGGCGGGGTCACCCGCCAGCCCGGCAACATTACCTACACGATCCGCCCGCCGCGGACCCTCAACAGCATCGCGTTCTTCGGGCTCGATGCGCAGAGCGTCCGGATCAGGGTCACCACCCCGGGCGCCGTGCTGATCTACGACCAGACCTTCCAGCTCGCCTCGCGCGACCAGGTGGGGACGTTCTGGGAATACATTTACACGCCCTTCACGGTGCGCTCAGACCTGATCCTGACGGGTCTGTCGCTGCCGTCCGGGTCCTCGATCGAGATCACGGTGGCCTCGACCGGCTCGGCCGAGGTCGGCGAGATCATGATCGGCAACCAGATCGAAATCGGCATCTCGCTAATGGGATCGAGCTTGGGCATCGTGGACTATTCCCGGAAAGACCGGGACGAGTTCGGGGGCGTGTTCATCGTCCCGCGCCCGGTCAGCGAGACCGTCCGGTTCCGCTTCTCGGTGCCCTCCGGCGGGGAGGCCCGCGTGCAGCAGATCATCCGGCGGATCACGTCCAAGATCTGCGTCTTCTACGCCATCGAGGGCGAGGACCGGTTCGGGATGACCATCGCGGGCATCCTGCGCGACTACGAGCTGACGATCGGCGCGGGCAAATCCTTCGCCACCATCGACGCGGAAAGCCTCGTCTAACAGCTTCACCCATCATCTCAGGAGCGCCCGTCACCCGGGTGATTTCGCATGGCAATTACCCCACCGCCCACGCCGCCGAACACCGGCAACCCTGCGCAACTGGAGGAGCGGGCAGACGCGTTCTTCGGCTGGTTTCCGACATTCGTCGCGGATTACAACGCCGACCTGCCCCTGCTGCGCGGGAAGACCTATGCCACCCGCGGCGGCACGGCGAACGCGATCACGCTGAACACCGGGGGCGTGGCACTTGCGACGGGCATGCAGGTCCGGTGGCGGGCTGCGGCGGCGAACACCGGTCCGGTCACGATCAACGTCGACGGGCAGGGCGCGATCGAGGCGCGGACCATCACCAACGTCGCACTGCCCGCCGGCTACATCCGCACCGATGCCGACACGGTCGCGACCTATGACGGGACGCGCTGGATCGTGGACCGCCAGATCGAGAACGGATCCAATGCCAACGGGGCGTTCCAGCGCACCGCGGATGGCACGCTGCTGTGCTGGGGATATACTACAACCAGCTCGACGGCAGAGGTGGTCGCTGTCTTTCCCGCCACCTTCGTCACAAGCACCCCGGCCGACGACGTTATGGTGACACTGGGGGTAAACTCCACCAGCACGACCTTTGCGATCTCACCGCGCTTCACCGGCATGAGCACCACCGGCATGAGCGTGTCTGCGTTCAGTGCAGCCACGCAGAACCGCATCGCCACCCGCGTCACCTTCATCGCCGTCGGCCGCTGGTACTGAGGATCACTCTCATGAAGATCACGTTCACCCCGCAACTGCGGGCCGATGCCCTGTCGCTGTCCCTCGATGGCGATGTGCTGACCGTCAACGGTACCGCCTACGACTTCGGCCCGCTTGCCGAGGGTGGCACGCTGCCCCGCGAGGCTGTCGGCTGCCCGCTCCTGGCGTCTGACGTCATCCGCGCGGGCGGTCACATCACGCTGACGCTGATCCTGCCACACGGCAGCGACGCGCCCGAGGAGGCCCGGTTTCCGCAGCCAATCACCGTCACCCGGACCGGGCCGATCCCGCTGCCCGTGACCTATGCCGAGGAGGCGCCCGAATGATCGACTGGAGCCAGCTCGTCACCGCCGAGCAGCAGCAGGAGACGGATCGCCAGGCGCTGCGCGATCTGATCGCGTCCCGCCGCCATGAGGCGATGTGCGCGGGGATCAGCATCGCGGGGATGTCGGTCGCGACCGACGACGTCAGCCAGACCCGTTTTGCCGGAGCCGCCGTCAGCGCCATGCTGGATCCCGGCTATGCCGTCCGATGGAAGACAGGCGACGGGTCGTTCCGGCTGCTGTCCGGTGCCGAGATCATCGCGATCGCCACCGCTGTCCGGGCGCATGTGCAGGCTTGCTACGACCGCGAGGCCAACCTGCTGGCGGCACTGGACGCGGGCGAGCCGGTCGATCCGGACGCAGGCTGGCCCGGCTAGAGCAGCCCGCCCAACCATCGCGACCGCCCCCCTTGCGAGGGGCACAATCACCGAGAGGGGCCATGGCCAACATCATCAAGACCTCCGTCGGGGGGGCCGGTGCGCGGCCCGTCACGGAGATCGTCCTGACTGCCAACGACCTGACCTATGAGCCGGGGGCGGGTCACGTGCTGATCCTGCGCAACCCGACCGCGGCATCGATCGACTGCGTGTTGCGCGGCGCTGACAGCACGACCGTCAACTTCCCCGGCGCGCCGTTCATCTCCGTCGCCGGCGGCTACTCCACGCCCGTCCCGGCCGGTGCCGTCCGCGCCATCCCGCTCGACACCGTGGCTGCCTATCTCAAGGGCCCCGTGACCGTCACCGGCGCAGGCCTGGTCGCGGTGCTGATGCGCGCGGTGAACGGGCGTGGGGCCAGGTCCATCTTCAACGATCCCCCGGCGGCCGTGCCGGGCGAGGTCGTGGTACCGACTGCGCCAGCAGCCTTCGCAACCGGCGACTGGTCGGTGGCGACCGGCCCGGCCCCCAACCAGGTGGTGATCACCATCAACAACCTGCCGAGCGACGGTGGGTCTCCCATCACCGCCCTGCAGTACAGCAACGGTGGCACCTGGACGAACCTGAGCGGCACGGGTGTTGGCCAGTACGTACTCGACATGCCCGCGGCGGGTACCGAATACCCGATGCGGGTCCGGACCCGGAACGCCATCGGGATCAGCGGGCCCGGCGTGACCAAGACCGTGCTGAGCGGCATGGCCGAGACGGCGCCTGCCATGATCGGCGGCGCGTCCATCGGTCAAGCGGGCGCCACCGGAACGATCTACAACGGCTACGTGCTGGCGGATGGCGACGACTTCGACGACATGACCGCCGCCGACTTCCTGACGCCGACCAGCGCCTCCGGCGCCTACATGACCACCCGGCACTACGGCATCCAGTCGACCGCACCGCGCTACCTGCGCGGGGCCGCGAGCCTCGGGGGCTACGAGGCCGACCCGTGGCATACAGGCTTCCTTGACGCGAACCGCGGCGTCGTGCCGGCCAGCTACGCCGACATGATCACGTTCGAGAATGGCATCCTGCGGGCGAAGTCGCGGCGTGCGACGACAGCGGAGCGGGCGCTGATGGGCGCGCTGAACGGCAAGCTGAACCTGTCGTCCATGATCCACATGGGACGCCGCAACATGATGCGCGCGCCGTGCCTGATGGAGATGCGACTGCGCTTCCCCTCCGAGCTGTCGTCCTGGAACCAGTGGCATCCGACCTTCTGGCTGATCCAGTCGCAGCCGGGGAATGGATGGGACGGCCTTGAGCTGGACTGCGAGGGCTTCGCACCCGCGCTGCAGTTCAACCGCAACACCTGGAACAACGGGGTCGGCTCCTATGGCCCGACCCTGGGCAACACCGCGCCGGTCAGCGAGACCGAGTTCCGGGACTATGCGTTCGAAATCCTGCAGGTGGGCGGCGTCTGGCGCGTGCGGCTGTGGGAGAACGGATCGCTGGTGGCCGAAGGCTCGCCCGACTACGGCGGAAACGCGTTCGATCCGTCGCGGCCGTTCCACCTGATGATGACGAACCACATCCTGCAGTCCGGAATCAACCAGGCGATCTTCGATGCGGCCGGGGATGCCGGCGCCGACATCGAGTGCGACTGGTGGCGGGCCTGGCGGCCCAGCACCGGCACGTTCCGCCAGCCGCTGGTCCCGGCGGCCGTGCTGGAGACCCCGTTCAACACGGCGTTCTCCTTCGCGCTGCCGACCCCTCAGCAGGTCTGGGGCAGCGATGTCACAGCCGACGTGATCGAGATGATCCCGAACGAGGACAACACCCCGGCGCAACCCTGGGTGCGCGGCCTACTGCCGCCTTCGGTCACGCGGACCGGGAACACGCTGGCTGGGACGATCGGGGACAATCCCGGCCAGCTGGTCCTCGCCCGCTCGGCGACGCCTGCGCTTGGCGATGGCTGTGTGCCGCAGCCGATCACGATCGCGGTCGGCCCGACCATTCGATGGGCGGACCAGACCTTCATCGAGGGCAGCGCGGTGAGCGTCGAACTGTATGCGCTCTGTGACTGTGGGGATTTGCACATCGGCAAGACCGTCGCGGTGACCGGGCTTGCAGGGTCCGGACTGTCCTACAGCGCAAGCACCGGCCTGCTCACTGGAACACCCGTTCTGGGCTCGTATAGCATCGCCGTGACGGTGACCAACGCACGCGGACAGACCGCGACCCGCAACTTCACCTTGACGGTGAGCGCGGCCGGTTCGGCGATCACCAACTTCACCGATACCTTCGACAGGCCCAACGAGAACCTGGAAGCGTCTCCGTCGTGGGCGCTGCTATCGGGCACCGCAGGCACTGGCGAGGTCGTCTCCAACCGGATGGTCGGGTCTGGGACCGCAAGCGTGACGGCATGCTACCTGTCGCCCGACATGGGCTCCGCCGATCATGCCGTCGAGTTCTCGACGCGATCGAACGGTGCCGGGCCT
This sequence comes from Paracoccus sp. S4493, assembly GCF_000967735.1. Lineage (NCBI taxonomy): Bacteria > Pseudomonadati > Pseudomonadota > Alphaproteobacteria > Rhodobacterales > Paracoccaceae > Paracoccus > Paracoccus sp. S4493. The sequence continues at coordinate 5,916 of NZ_JXYF01000047.1, read as the reverse complement.
TATGTCATGTGCCGTTTGACTGCACTGCTGACCGGTATCGGCATCCGCATCGCTGGCAACGTTCTCAGCGTCTGGAAGCTGGTCAACGGGGAGTTCACGCTGATTGCCGACTACAACGTCACCTACGTCGCCGGCATGACCATCCGCCTCGAGGTGATCGGAAGCCAGTTCAGGGTCGCGGTCAACGGGACCAGGGTCACCACAACCTTCGGCACCGAGACCATTCCCGGCACGGATCTTCCGTCCTCCACGCGTCAGGGCCTGAGCCTGCGCACCACCGCGATGACGCTCGAGGATTACAGGACGGAAGCGATCTCCGCTTTCACCATCGTCTGAGCCCTTCGCGAAACCACGCATCCTGAAAACTGTCCAGAAAGGACACTTCATGCCCACCGCTGAAATCGCGGCGCGCCTCGGCGTCATCAATGGCGAGTCCGCGCGTCCCTTCATCAACGCCTTCAAACAGGCCTGGTCCTGGCAGGCCGACCGGGGCGGCGCACAATGGGACCAGCTGGTCGCGGCCGGTCACATGACCCCCGGCGGCCAGCTGATCTCGATCCCGCCGGGCTCGGGCGGGTTCCGTACCCGCCTGTTCCATAACATGCCGGCGGAGGCGGGCGGCTCCGGCCGTCACCGTCTGCGGTGGGACGGGACCTGCACCATTGATCTGCACGGCGCCCGGAACATCACCCGCGTGTCGCCGAACGAGATCCAGTTCGACTTCACCACCAACGGTTCGTCCTGGATCGACCTGATCGTCCGGACCATCGACCAGGCGGGCGGACCGATCGAGAACATCTCGCTGGTGCATCGGGATGACTGGGCCGACGCCGACCGGGGCAAGATCTTCCGTCGGCAGTACCTGACCGAGGTGGCGCCCTATCACGCTCTACGGTTCGATGAGTGGATCGGTATCCTGACGTCGGAGAACCAGGGCGGGCTGCGGATCACGGACTGGGCCAGCCGGGCGCTGCCCACCGACGAGATCTTCCACCGCTTCGTGCCCTACGAGTGGATGGCGGCGCTCTGCCGTGAAGTCGATGCCGACATGTGGCTGTGCCTGCCGACCGCGGCCACTGACGATCACATGCGCCAGTGCGCAGCCCTGATCCGCGACCTGATGCCCGCGCCGCGGCAGGTCTATGTCGAGTACAGTACCAAGACCTGGGATTTCTCAGGTACCCCGCAGGCCCACTACTGCGCCGCCCGGGGCCGCGAGGCCTTCGGCACCAGCACCGGGTCCGAGTTCCGGAACTGGTACGGCATGCGGTCGGTGCAGATGGCGCAGATCTGGCGCCGTGTCTGGGGCGGCGACGAGCGGTTGCACACCGTGGTCCAGCACCAAGCGGACTGGGTCGGCGGCGAGGCCGACATCCTGCTGGCGCCGCTGTGGCGGGACCGCAGCGGGACGCGGGGTCTTCCGGTCTACGTTGCGCCGCACTCGGTGATCGACATGCTGACCGTGCACGCGCAGATCGACGGCGGCATGGCCTATGGCGGCCGGGCCTCGCAGCTGGAGGGCTGGCGTACCTCCCTGTCACAGGGCGCGGCCTTCGACCGGATCCGCGACCAGCTGCTGACGGGCAACGCTTGGGGTGCAGACCGCACGGTCCGCAGCCTGGTGCCCAAGTGGCGGCACTACCGCACCGAGGCGTCGAAGTACGGCATGGAGCTGGGCGCCTACGAGGTCGGCAACCACATGAACGGCGTCGGCGGCAGCACAGCCCTGCGCGCCTTCATCCACGCCTTCGCGGTCAGCCCGCAAATGGGCGAGGTCTATGCCGCGACCTTCGCCGCTCTCGATGCCGCAGGCTTCGACGGGCCGCTGGCCATGTCGGTCGAATGCCGGATGCCCGACCAGAACATCTGCCACGGCCTGCAGCGCTGGCTGGGCGACCGGAACCCGGCTTGGGTCGCCGTGCGGACGCTGATCGACGATGTGCCCGTCACGGCCCCCGAGCCCGCTCCTGTGCCGGTCCCGGAGCCTGACCCGGTGCCAACGCCTACCCCGGACCCCGCTCCGGAACCAACCCCCGAGGAACTCGACATGGCCGAACGCCAACTGCTGACTGCCCTTCTGAGCCTGCTGAAGGAGGGCGTGAGCCTGCTGGAGGCCCATCTGGAGGCCGAACCGGCAACACCGGTCCCGACGCCTGCTCCGGAGCCGACGCCTGCTCCTGTGCCGGTTCCCGCGCCGCATCCGACACCCGCGCCGAGCAAGATGCTGCCCAGCTTCCGCCATGTGCAGGATTTCGGGATTGACCGCGCACTGGACTTCGATTGGAACAACCCGAACATGCACATCTACCTGCCGAACTGGTCGGGTGGCGATACCGGCAATGGCGTCGGGGGCAGCGTCGGCACGCCTGCCATGATCGACTACAACGCCGACAAGTCCGTGACACTGCGGGCCGGCATGGTCGATGGACGCTGGCGCACCGGGGCGTTGCAGGTGAACCGTTCTCGGGCACCTCGCGGCAAGTGGGGCGCTGTCGTCACCAGTCACACCGACAAGGCGGTCAACGCGTTCTTCGTCCATGCGAGCAACGGCAAGGAACTGGACTTCGAACTGGTGAAGCGTAACGGCGTGATCGGTTGGGCACCTGCCGTTCACATGCCGCGCCAGGGCGGCGGTCGTGCATCGTCGGACAAGCGGCAGATGGCCTTGGGGCCGTTCACGCCCGGCGTTCAGCAGCGGCTTGTCACGGAACTGTTCGCCGACAAGTGCGACTTCTACATCGACGGCGTGCTGTTCGAGACGATCCGTCCCGCCGACATGGCCGACGGTTTCATCTGGGATACGACCACCGACGCCTATGCCATGGCGACGATCGAGCGGCATCGTTCTTCGGCAGGCTGGTCCGCTGCCGACTACGCTGAGCCGAGCAGCATGACCGTTCACGGCTTTCTTCTGCCCTCGATGCCTTGAGGCAAAGAAAAGGGCCTCGCCTTCTGGCGAGACCCTATTGGTAATTCCGGCACTGGTTACAAATACGTCTGCACAACTTGCTGCATTGCAGAACCGTTCCGTACATTTTGCTTTAATATGTCTGGTTGGTCAGGCAGCCACCCCTCCCAGAACCACTGCCCAACCGAAGGCGAACGTAGCGCCATTATCAGCCCTGCGCGCCTGTCTAAATTGGCACATGGTTACCGGCGAAAGAACGGCCCCCGGAAGGGGTTTCCGGGGGCCTCCGCAAGACGCCGATACACCCGCCTAATATAGGCTGAGTGGGGGATAACCCCGGCTATCGGACACGTCTGGCGTTCGAATTTGCACATCGCGCATCCGTGAACATAGCACGATAAATCCGGCTGTCTGTACCGATTTGTTCAATAACCCTAACCCCGCCGCGTGCGGACTTTTTATGCCCGGCTTCGGGCCTTCACCGATCCGGCTTCGCCGGTACTGAAAGGATGTCTAATGGCGAAGATTGAAGGTGGCATCACCTGGGGGAACGTCTGGTCGATCGGCGCGACGCTGATCGCCGTGGCTGTTTCCTATGCAACCCTGCAGGCGGGGCTGCTGGAGGGCCAGCGCGAGATGAAGCGCATCGAGCTGCAAGGTGGCCAAGCGACACAGGAACTGCGGCTGACCCACGAAAAACAGCTGACCGACATCCGCGCTGACCTGGTCACGCATCGCCGGTCCATCCAGCAGCTGGAGATCTCGGACGCCCGCAACAGTGAACGTTACGAGGCGCTGGCCCGGTCGATGGATGAACTGAAGGCCGCACAACGCGAGACGAACGACCTGTTGCGCCAGATCACGAGTACGGCGCGTCAGGGCGACGGCTGAGCGATCAAGGCGGCGGTCCTGCACGCGGGAAACTGCGGGTCAGACAGTTACCCCTCCCAAAGCTGCTGTCTGACCAGCGCTAATTGTATCGCCAATTGCTGCTCGGAGCGCCTGTCTATATCGGCAGGTGCGGTCCCCAAAAAGCGAGCGGCCCCCGGAGGGGTCCGGGGGCCTCCGCAAGGTACAGATCCACCCGCCTAATATAGGCTGGGTGAGGGATAACCCCGGCTATCGGATACGCCTGGCGTCTGGATTGTGCATATCGTGCAAATGTGACGCTAACATGATTTCGCAGCCTGTCATCACAATTTTTTCGGAAACCCCGCCCCGCCATCGTGCGGGGCTTTTTCATGTCCACACCCCGAGGAGGCAGCCATGCCACACTTCCCGATCAAGTTTATCGTGCTGCACTACAGCGCGACCTATCCCGACCAGGATTACGGCGTGGCCGACATCCGCAAGATGCACCTCGCGCGCGGGTTCAATGACGTCGGCTATCACTATGTGATCCGGCGCAGCGGCGCCGTCGAAAACGGCAGGGCGGACACTACTGCTGGCGCGCACGTCGCGGGCCACAATACCGGCAGCCTAGGCATCTGCTGCATTGGCGGCATCGAGCGGGCCACCGGCCCCAATGTCGGTGTCGACAACCGGACCGAGGCACAGAAGGCCGCGACGGTGAAGCTGGTCCGCGAGCTGCTGGCCAAGCATCCCGGTGCCCAGGTCGTCGGCCACCGGGATCTGGGCGCGACCCAGTGCCCCGGCTTCGACGTGCGCAGCTGGTGGGCCGCGGCCAACGCACGGCCGCCGGTTGTGGACAGCATCCCGGCGAAGCCTCTGCCCTCCCCATCCACCCCCGTCGCCACCGGACCCGCCAAGGCCGCCATCTACATCCTCGCCGCGCTGGCTGCTGCCGCGCTGGCCTTCTTCGGAGTGAAATGACCATGAATCCGCTGATGCTCTTCAAGACCCTTCGCGATCTGTCGGCGCTAATCGAGCAGGCGAACCGTCTGGCCGGGCCGGACAAGCGCTGGTCGCTGGCTTTTACCAACCGCTCGTTCATCGTGGCCTGTGTAGCCTTTGTGGCAGCCGCCGCGCTGATGATCGGCCTGCCGTTTCCGATGCCGATCGATGTCACGGCGGAGACGGTCTACGCCGTGATCACCGTGGCAGGCCTGCTGTGGGCTGGCATGGAGCGCATGCTCGGCAAGACCCGAGCGGTCTGGAACAGGAAGCAGGCCGTCGAGGCCCTGACGGAGGCCGATGCTCTGACCGCAGCGCTGAACAAGGTGCCGGGGGTAGCCGCGCATCCGGCGCGCTGAACCAGAAAGTCTTGCGTGAAGTTCTTCTTTCGTTCTAATCGACCGGAAGGAGACAACCATGCCTCGCCACCGAATCCACGAGCCGATCTTTCCTGAGAACCGAGCCCTCTACATCATCTGGTGCGAGGAGTGGCAGGGTGATCGATACTCTCTGGCGGCCGGGCATCTAAGCGCCATGCTCGCGGCGTGGGATGCGATGGCCGACTATTCGCCGCGCGATCGGCTCCTCCTTCAGTTCGGCAGCCGAGTTCTTCGCATGCGAGAACCGGAATGACCGCGCACTGGACTCGCAAGATTACCTTCGGAGCCGATGCTAATGATTGGGTCGTTCTACGGGATGGCCTGGTCGTCGGTCGCGTTATGTTGGACGACCAGCAGAGTAGCCGCCTTGGCCAAGATCAGTGGGCGTGGTCGGTCATCACCATGCCCTCAGAGAACGGCTATCCGGATTCGATAGAAGCAGCGCTGGAGGAGATTCGCGCTCGAGCCTCTGATAAGTGGGGGCATAAGCCTCATGGCTGCCGGATAACCTACATAAATTTGTCCCACGCTCAGGTTTGGCGTGGGACAAATCAGATCAAAGCTAGCTCGTTAATGCTGGCGGTTGACGTAAGGATCTTGCTCGGAACAGTGCGTACACTAAGCGCGCTCAAAGCAATTTAGCTGCCGACCCGCGAACCACAGATCAGCCTCTTAATCATATTGGAACATAAACTGAAGGAATGCTTCGCTTAGGTTGCAACGTGATCATCAAACGAAAAGGAACTGATCGACTTCAACAGTTTGATCTGCAAA
>NZ_JXYF01000046.1:0-30036 GCF_000967735.1 Paracoccus sp. S4493 | reverse complement strand
GGCATTGACCAGCGTCGCGGCGGCGCGACGGCCCGCCATCAGCGCCTCGGCCGCGGCCTGCGACACCGCATAGCTGCCCCCGATCTGGACGTTGCGGTGCGTCAGGAACTCGACCATGCGGTCCAGCGCGGGCTGAGCGATCTGCGCGCCGCCGGCATTGTCGAAGAACACCCAGTCCTGCGTCAGGCCGGGGAATTGGGACTGCACATAGGCCATGTCCAGCTGTGTCATCGGGGTCGTCCTTCAGTGGTTCAGCACGGCGCCCAGGAAATTGCGCGTGCGTGGTTCTTGGGGGTCGGACAGCACCTGCGCGGGCGGTCCCTGTTCGACGATCTGGCCCGCATCCATGAAGATGACGCGGTCGGCCACCTGGGACGCGAATCCCATCTCGTGCGTGACGACGATCATGGTGGTGCCGGTGCGGGCCAGATCGCGCATGACGTCCAGCACCTCGCCCACCATTTCGGGGTCCAGCGCGCTGGTCGGTTCGTCGAAGAGCATCACCTGCGGCTCCATCGCCAGCGCCCGGGCGATGGCGACGCGCTGCTGCTGGCCGCCGGACAGATTCTCGGGGTACTTGTCGGCCTGGCTGGAAATGCCCACGCGGGCCAGCAGGCGGTCGGCCTGGGCCGCGGCATCCGCCCGCGTGGTGCGGCGCACGCGGCGGGGCGCCAGCATGACGTTCTCGCGTACCGTCAGATGCGGGAACAGATTGAAGGACTGGAACACCATCCCGACCTCGGCACGCACGCGGGCCAGGGCGCGGCCGGTGGTGACGGGCGTGCCGTCCACGCGGATCTCGCTTGCGGGGTCGAACCCCTCCAGCCGGTTGATGCAGCGGATCAGGGTCGATTTGCCGGACCCCGACGGGCCGATGATGCACACCACCTCGCCCTTGGCGACGTCCAGGTCGATGCCGCGCAGCGCCTCGAAGCTGCCATAGGATTTCCGCAGGTTGCGGATGCTGACGAAACCGGCCATCTCAGCGCCTCCGGGCCGCAAAGCGGCGTTCCATGCGCGACACCAGGGCGACCAGCGGCCACAGGAACGCGATATAGATCACCGCGGCCACGATCAGCGGCGTGGGGTTCGCGGCCAGGGCCTGCGCCTGCGTCGCCTGCTTCAGCAGGTCGGGCATGGCCACGACCGATGCCAGCGCGGTGTCCTTGACCACGTTGATCGAATTGTTGGTCAGCGGCGGGATGACGATCCGCACCGCCTGCGGCAGGATCACATCGGCCATGGTCTGGCGGCCGTTCAGACCCAGGGCGGCGGAGGCCTCGAACTGGCCCTTGGGAATCGCCTCGATGCCGGCGCGAAAGATCTCGGCCGTATAGGCGCCCGACACCAGCGTCAGCGCGCTCATGGCGGATGCGAATGGCGACAGGCGCAAACCTACGAAGGGCAGCGCGTAATAGACGATGATCAGCAGGACCAGCAGCGGGATCGACCGGAAGATGTCGATATAGAGCCGTGTCACGAACCGGACCGGGCCGGGCCCGTACAGCCGCGCCATCGCCAGCCCCAGGCCCAGCACCAGCCCCGCGACGATGCTGGCCGCCCCCAGCTGCAGCGTGATCCACAGACCCTGCAGCAGCATGGGAAAGGTCCGCCGCATCACCTCGGCGTTCAGGAAGGTGTCGAAGATATCCATGTGCATCCCTTCGGGTCCGGGACGGGCCCGGACCCGGCTGTCGGATCAGTTGAGCGTCGGCATCGGCAGGACGGTGACGGTGGACGACCCCGCATCGGGAACGACGCCGAACCATTTCTCGTGCAGCTCGGCCACCACGCCCTCGGTCTTCAGCGCGTCCAGTACGGTGTTGACCTCGGTCGCCAGTTCGGCGTCCTTGGCGAACATCATCGAATACTTCTCTCCGGTCGGAATGCGTTCGACGACGGCCAGCTGCGGCTTGTCCTTGACGTAGTACTGCAGCGCCGGGATGTCCGACACGTACCCGTCGATCCGCCCCGCCTGCAGGTCCAGCATCGCGGGCGCCAGCCCCTCATAGCGGCGGATGTCGGCGAACCCGTATTCGGCCTGGTTCTCGGTCGCCCACATGTCGCCGGTCGATCCGGTGTCCACGCCCACGACCTTGTCCTTCATCTCGGCCAGCGATTTCGGCCCCGCGGCCAGGGCGGTCAGCGACTGGTCGCTGTCGTAATAGGGCTGGGCGAAGGTCACCGATTCCAGGCGTTCGTCGGTGATGGTGATGGAGCTGGTCGCGATGTCGATCCGCCCCGACTGCACGGCAGAGAACAGCCCGTTGAAGGGAATGTTCACCGTCTCGACCTCGGCGCCCATGCGGTCGGCCACGGCGGCGACCAGGTCGATCTCGAAGCCCACGAACTGGCCGGCATCGTCCTGGAACTCCCACGGGACGTTGCCGATGTTGGCGCCCACCGTCAGGGTCTCCTGTGCCGACGCGGCAAGGGCCGAACCGGCAAGCAGCGCCAGTGCCATGGTCGTGCGGCGCATCCTTTTTCCGTGCATCATCATCTCCCCGTCTTTATGATTCTGGATTGACCGGCCAAACCGGTCTGACCAGTATCAAGCCACGGGCCGATCCGGTTTGCAATGGCCGTGGTTCCTGTGCAGATGGATGGCGGACGGGATGCCGACGGAAAGGGCAATGCGCGGGTGATGTGGGACAAGGGACCGGTGACGCAGACCATCGCGCGTCGCCTGCAGGAGATGATCCGGTCGGGCGAACTCAAGGCCGGAGAGCGGCTGCCGTCGCAGCGGGTGCTGTCGGAACAGCTGAACGTGTCGCGCCCGTCGCTGCGCGAGGCGCTGCTGACGCTGGAGACGTTGGGCCTGGTCCAGACCCTGCCCGCACGGGGGACCTTCGTGATGGACCCGGCCACGCGGCCCGCTCAGACGACATGGCGCTATGACGATGCCCACGATCTGCGCGAGGTGTTCCAGACCCGCCTGCTGATCGAGGGAGAGCTGGCGCGGCTGGCCGCATCCGCCATCACCCCCGATGCGCTGGCCGGCCTGCAATCGGCCGCCGCCCAGTTCGAGAAGGCCTGGGCGCAGGGCGACCTGGTCGCCCATGTGGACGCGGACCTGGCCCTGCATCAAGGCATCGCGCAGGCCTGCCCGAACCGGATGCTGGCCACGTTGTACAGCACCGTCAGCCAGCTGCTGACCGAGACGCAGCGCCAGCCGATCCCGAACACCGACCCCGATCGCATGGCGCAGTCCATCGCCGAACACCGTGCCATCCTGGCCGCGATGGAACGGCGCGATCCCGACGCGGCGCAGGCGCATATGCGCGACCACATCCGCAACACCGCGCGCTGCGCGGGCGTGCAGATCTAGCGCCCCGAACGCTCTGCGCGCGCTTTTTGGCAAAACCCGCTTGACGGCCCTGCGCCAGTCTTTTAGATCGCCGCTACTCGTGGCGGAGTAGCTCAGTTGGTTAGAGCAGCGGAATCATAATCCGCGTGTCGGGGGTTCGAGTCCCTCCTCCGCTACCAGTCATCCCCCCAGATGCAATCGTGTGAACCCTGCCCCAGGTGGCCTGCGGGCATCTTTTCGTTTTGGGCTCACAGGGCCCCCTCGCTGCCGGAATACATCACGTCCAGCACGCGATGGGCTGCGTCGGTCCGACAGGTCCATGGCGCCTCGGCCCCAGTGACGGCCGCCTGGACCTCGGCGCCTGCCTGCGTTTCGGTCATGGTGACGACGGTGACGGCGGACAGGCCCGTGCCCACTTGGGCCGCGATGGCCGCGCGGCAGGCGGTGGCGGCGGGGCCGGTCAGGTCGTCACCGGCGCAGGCGGCCAGCGGCAGCGCCGCCAGCAGGGCAAGGATGGTTTTGGCGGTCATGCGGCGGCCTTCCGATCCAGCGGTGATTCGCGCAGACCAGTCAACCATGCCGGTCGCGACCCGGCTATCGGATCGGCGACATGCGAAAGGGCCCGCGGCGATGCCACGGGCCCCTGTCGTCACGCCGGATCGGCAATCATTCGGCGGGCATCGCCTCGACCGAGATGCGGACCTCGACCTCGTCGGACACGGCGGGGGCGAACATGCCGGCGTTGAAGTCGCTGCGCAGCAGGGTGGTGGTCGCGTCAAAGCCCAGCCAGGGCTTGTTCTCCATCGGGTGGGTGCCCTGCTGGTTCAGCGTGGTGTCCAGGACGACCTCCTTGGTGACGCCGTTCAGGGTCAGATCGCCGGTGATCAGCGCGGTGGTGTCGCCGGTGACCTCGATGCCCGTGGACTTGAAGGTCACCTCGGGGGCGGCACCCTCGGCGCCGAAGAAGTCGGGCGACAGGAAGTGCTCGTCACGGCCTGCAAAGCCGGTCATCAGCGAAGCGACCGGGAACGTCGCCTCGACCGAGGATGCGGCCGGGTCCTCGGCGTCGAACATGATCGTGCCGGTGATGTCGCCGAACATGCCCGTCGTGGTCGAGAAGCCCAGGTGGCTGTAGTCGAACACGATCTGGCTGTGCGAGGTGTCCAGGCTGTAGGCCTGCGGCTCGGCCAGGGCGGCACCGGCGACAAGGGCGAAAGCGGCGGTCAGGGCGGTCGTTTTCAGCATCGGAATCTCCGTTTGTTGTGGGGGCACCATCCTTGGAAGCGGCCCGTGGGGCAACTAGCGATGCGCGAACAGGGGCTGTCAGCCAGCGCACATCACCGTGTGGCGGTCAGCGCGACGCTCAGGTCCACCTGGAACCCCACCGTGCTTTCGTCGGCATATCCCGCCCCCACCTTCCAGTCGCGGCGGTCCATCACGGCCTGCCCCTGCATCACGGCGACGCCGTCCGTGATGGTCAGATCGAAGGGCAGCGTGACGGGCATCTGCTGGTCGCGCAGGCGCAGCGGTCCTTCGGCGACATAGCCCGCGCCCTCGGGTCGGATCGTGCCCTCGAAGACGGCGGTGGGATGGGCGGCGACGTCAAAGAACTCAGCCCCCTTGGCCTGGTCGGTGACGGTGCCGATGGTGACGCTGTCCATGTTGATGGTCACCGTCACGGCGCCCGTACCGCTGTCCGGGTCGAACGTGATCGCCGCCGTCCAGTCGGCAAAGCTGCCGGTCACGGTCGATCCCATCTGGCGCACGGCAAAGCCGAGTTCACCGTCGGTGACCTGCCATTCAGACGCCGCCTGTTCCAGCATCGCCACCGGGGCCGCGTCGCGCGGCGCGGTGGCCAGCGCATAGGCCGCCCCAGCCCCGAAGACCGCCACCGCGACCAGCGCCGGCAGCGCGTGGCGGGCGGCGACGCCCCGGCCCGCGGGCACGCCCCGCGTCATGCGGCCCAGCACCCCGTCGCGGTCGATCACCGCATGCTTGATGGCGCCCGCCACATGCAGGACCACCGACCCGATCAGCAGGAAGGCAAAGACGTGGTGCACCTGGGCCATGACCATCGCCAGGGCGGGCGATTTCGGCACCAGCGGCAGCCCCTGCCCCAAGGGCCACAGGATCGGCGCGAACCCGTCGGTCGCGGCATGTTCGATCCAGCCCGTCACCGGCACCAGCACCATCGAGCCGTAAAGCGTCCAATGCACCGCCTCGGCCAGCAGGGTCTCCAGTCGGCGTTCGGGGTGGACGGGGGCGGGGCGCGTCTGGGTCAGCGCCCAGCCGATGCGCACCAGCGCCACGACCAGCGCCGCAAGACCCAGCGTCTTGTGGAACGAGAACACCTGCACCTTGAGCGCCATCTGCTCCAGCGGGATGCGTTCGGCCCACAGACCTAGGGCGATGTTGGACAGGATGATCAGGGCGGTCAGCCAGTGCAGGCTGCGGGTGACGCTGCCATAGCTGGCTTTGGTGTTCTGGCGCATGGGGGGCCTTCGATGCGGATTTTTCCCCTGATAGCGCGTTTCGCGGATGCGCGGCACTGCCTTGGCCGCACATCCGCTGTGCGGGTCGTCACAATTCGACGACGCGCCGCTCGATCATCGCGGTCTGCGCCGCCAGCCCCATGCGCACGGCCCAGATGCCGTCCTGGACGCTGACGTCGGGGCGGTCGCGCTGGCCGCGGACAAGTTCCAAGAACCCCCGGTGCTGATAGAAGGTCGAGCCGTTGTGATCCCCCGCATCCAGCAGCGTCGGGTCCACGGGGATCACGTGGACCTGCGGCCCGCGGGGTTCGCGGGGCGACACGACGACCTGCGCCACGGGCGGATCGCCCAGATGCGCGGGCCAGAAGCGCGTGGGACCAGGCACGAAGGCCTCGATCTTGCCGCGGGGGCCCACGGCGCTGATCTCCTCCTGCCAGCGCGATCCTTCGGCGAACATGCACAGCTCCAGCATGGCGCGGGTGCCGTCGGCAAAGTCCACCGCGACATAGCCGTGGTCGAAGATGTCGGGCGTCCGGCCGTCATGCACCTCGTCCAGGTGGTTCAGCGCCTGCCCGCCGGTCGCCATCACACGGACCGGGTCAGACCCCAGCGCCAGCCGCATCAGGTCGAAGAAGTGACAGCACTTCTCGACGAACGTCCCGCCGCTGTAGCGGTTGAAGCGGTTCCACTGACCGACCTTGGACAGGAACGGATAACGGTGTTCGCGGATGCTCAGCATGCGGATGCCGCCGGTGGCCTCCTGGGCCATCTCCAGCAGCCGGGCGACGGGGGGCATGTAGCGGTACTCCATCGCGACCCAGACCGGCGCCGCGTGCCGTGCGGCCAGTTCCGCCACCGCCGCCGCGTCCGACGCCTGGGTGAACAGCGGCTTTTCCACCAGCACCGGCAGCGGCCTGTGCGCGGCCACGGCCTGCAGCTGTTCGACATGGCGGTGGTTCGGGCTGGCGATCAGCAGGCAGTCCAGCCCCGGATGCGCCAGCAGGTCGGCCACGCTGTCGACCATGCGTGCACCGGGGGCCAGCGCCGCGGCGCGGGCGCGCATGGCGGCGTCGGGTTCGAAGATGGCACCGATGGCGGTGCCGGGCAGCAGGGCGATGTTGCGCAGGTGTTCCTGGCCCATCATCCCGCAGCCGATCACGCCATAGGTGATCACACGGCTGTCTTGCATGGTCATGGGATCTCCTTAGACGAGGCGCTGGACGTAGAGCGCGCGGTCGGTGTCGTACCAGGTGCGCGAGAATTCGACCGCGTCCTGGGTCTGCGCCCAGGACAGGCGCTGGATGAAGGCGGTCGTGCTGCCGGGGCGGGGCGCGAAATCGGGCGGCGCCCAGTCGGGCACGGTGCCCAAGCCGACGCGATCCTCGGCCCGGGTGATCCACAGCTTCAGCGCCCGCTTATAGGTCAGGTACAGCGAATCCTGCACCATCTCGGGGGGGATGGCCCCGGCCCCGCCGTCCAGCCAGATCTCCTCGACCGCAATGGGGGTGTCGTCCAGGAACCGCAGGCGCCGGAACCGGGTGCCGTGATCGGCGCTGCCATAGGCGGGCTGGCCGGCATCCTTGGGATGCGATCCGACCGACAGCAGCCGCGCCCGCGGCAGCCCGCCCCCGCCCTGCGCATGTTCCAGCCGGAACATCGAATAGACCGCCCGCGTCGGTTCGCCCGCCCGGATGTAGTTCCCCGATCCCTGCCGACGGTCCAGCAGGCCCTGCGCCTCCAGTTCGGCCAGCGCCTTGCGCAGGGTCCGCACGGTGGTGTCATGCGCCTGGGCCATCTGGCGTTCGGGCGGCAGCTTCTGGCCATCGACCAGACGACCCGCGGCGATGTCGCGAATCATCATCTCGGTGATCTGCAGGTGGATCGGCAACGCGTCCGACCGATGTTCGCCTGCCCCTGCCACGACGGTCCCCCGGAAAATTGATACACCATTGATTTACACGATGGGGGGCGCTATGCAAAGGAAAATCCGACGCCGTCCCGGGAGGAAACCATGACCGTCGTCCCCGTCACCTCAGCCGATCTGGATGCCGTCGAGGTCGCCTGGTTCGCGGCACTGTGTTCCGATGATTACCGCCATCTGGGCGTGCCCGACGGGTCGCTGCGGTCAAGCTGGGCGCATTGTTCTGACATCGTACGCACGGCCGAACAGCAGGGGTTCGGCAACATCCTGTGCCCGTCCAGCTATCAGGTCGGCCAGGACACGCTGTCCTTCGTCGCGGGCTGCGCGCCGATCACCCAGCACATCAACATGCTGGCTGCCGTCCGCTGCGGAGAGATGCAGCCGATCATGCTGGCCCGCACCATCGCCACGCTGGACCACATGCTGGAAGGCCGCCTGACGGTCAACATCATCAGCAGCGATTTCCCCGGCCAGCAGGAGCCCAGCCCCTTCCGCTATCAGCGCAGTCGCGAGGTGGTCGAGATCCTGAAGCAGGCCTGGTCGCAGGGCGAAATCAACTATCAGGGTCAGGTCTATGATTTCAGCGGCCTGACCACCGATCCTGTCCAGCCCTATCAGACGGGCGGGCCGATGCTCTATTTCGGCGGCTATTCCCCCGACGCGCTGGACCTGTGCGGCCAGCATTGCGACGTCTATCTGATGTGGCCCGAAAAGACCGAGGACATCGCCGACCGCATGCGCGCCGCCCATGCTGCAGCCGAGAAATACGGCCGCACGCTGGATTACGGCTTTCGCGCCCATGTGATCGTCCGCGACACCGAGGCCGAGGCCCGCGAATACGCCCGCGACTTGGTCAGCCAGCTGGACGATGACCAGGGTCGGCTGATCCGCGAACGCGCGCTGGACGCGGGCTCGCTCGGCGTCAGCCGCCAGGCGCGCAACCGAGAGCTGGCCGATCTGGAAGGCTATATCGAGCCCAACCTGTGGACCGGCGTGGGCCGGGCGCGGTCGGGCTGCGGCGCGGCCATCGTCGGATCGACCGACCAGGTCCTGACCAAGCTGGAGGAGCTGCGTCGCATGGGCATTCGCGCCTTCATCCTGTCGGGCTATCCCCACAAGGACGAGGCCTGCCATTTCGGCAGCCGCGTCCTGCCGCAGATGAATACCTGCCAGTTGAACCGTGTCTGGGGCCGCGTGCCCGACACCACCCCCGCAACGCCCCTGGGCACCGGCGAAAGGCGCTGAGATGAACCGTGTGACGCTGACCGACGATCTGAGCCTGTCGCGGCTGGTCTATGGCATGTGGCGGATCGGCGACGATGCCGACACCTCGCCCGCCCATGTCCAGGCCAAGATCGAGGCCTGCCTGGACCAGGGCATCACCACGATGGACCAGGCGGACATCTATGGCGCCTATACCGCCGAAGGCATCCTGGGCGCCGCCCTGCGTGCCAGCCCCGGCCTGCGCGACCGGATCGAGATCGTCACGAAATGCGACATCATCGCACCGATCGGCAAATACGCCGACGCGGCCTGCAAGCATTACGACACGTCCGGCGATCACATCCGCGCCGCGGTCGACACGTCGCTGCGCGACATGGGCACGGACCGGATCGACCTGCTGCTGATCCACCGACCCGACCCGCTGATGGACCCTGATGAGACGGGCCGTGCACTTGACGGCTTGGTATTCCAGGGCAAGGTCCGCGCGGTGGGCGTGTCGAACTTCCGCCCCTGGGACGTGGAGCTGCTGCAGGGGTCGATGCAGACCCGGCTGGTCACCAACCAGATCGAGGTGTCGCTGGCCGCTATCCAGCCCTTCACCAACGGCGACCTGGCCTTTCATCAGCGCCGCCGCGACCCGGTCATGGCCTGGTCGCCCCTGGGCGGCGGCAGCCTGATGACCGGTCACGGACCCGTCGCGGCCGAACTGGACGCGCTGGCGGCGGAATTCGGCGTGGACCGCGCGGCGGTGGCTGTTGCGTTCCTGTTGCGCCACCCCGCGACCATCCTGCCGGTCATGGGCACCAATTCGCTTGCACGGATCGCCCGGATCGCCGATGCCGAAAAGGTCCGGCTGGATCGCGTGCAGTGGTTCCGCCTTTACCAAGCAGCCCTTGGGCAAGAGGTGCCATGACGCGACCGATCCCGCACAGCTTCGTTCCCGATCCGCAGAACGGGCGGCTGCTGCGCGATGCCTTTGGCCGCTTTGCGACCGGGGTCACGGTGGTGACCGCCGCGACCGAGGGCGGCTGCGCGGCGATGACCGCCAACAGCTTCTCGTCCATCTCGATGGACCCGCCGCTGGTGATGTGGTCGCCGGCGCTGGCCAGCTCCCGCTTTCCGGTCTTTGCGCAGGCGCGCCATTTCGCCATCCACGTGCTGGCCGCCGACCAGGCCGACCTGGCCTGGACCGTCGCGCGCAACCGCAACGCGCTGGACCATGCGGGCCTGTCCGCGAACGCGCATGGCGTGCCGGTGCTGGACCGCTGCCTGGCCCGGTTCGATTGCGACCTGTTCGCCATGCACGAGGCGGGCGACCACATGATCATCGTCGGTCGCGTCCTGCACGCCCAGATCACCGAAGGCGATCCGCTGGCCTTCTTCGGCGGGCAGATCGCCGGGATCGCCAGAGGCTGACCGACCGCGGCGCCGGGCAAAAGGAGGCCCGGCACCGTCACGAAACGGGGGAGGAGACACCCAAGATGCGCCTGCTGACGGGCCTTGTCCGGCCATTGTCCCGGATCAACGAACAGCTGCTGCGCGCGGGGCGCGCGGTGGGCATCGTGGCCATCGGCCTGATGGTCGTGGTGACCATCGTGCAGGTCGTCGCCCGCTATGGCTTCAACAGCGCCCTGGCCTGGCCGGACGAGGCCGCGCGGTTCTGCATGCTGTGGATGACCGGCCTGATGGCGCCGACCGCGTTCCGGCGCGGGGGTTTCGTCGCGATAGACTTTCTTCCCGCCATGCTGCCCGCGACGGCCGCGCGGCTGCTGAACCTGATCCTGCTGGCCGTGTCGCTGGTGGTGCTGATCGCAGCCGTGCAGATCGGCTGGCGCGAGGTGACGGGCCTGGGCGGACGCTTTGCCAGCGCCTCGCTGTTTCTGCCCACGTCGCTGGATTTCAGCGACTGGTACCGGGTGCCGCGGTCCTGGATGATGGCGTCGATCCCGGTCGGGCTGATGCTGCTGATTTCCGTGAATGTCGAACTGATCCTGCGCATCCTGGCGCAGTTGGGCGGTGCCCGCGACCTGCCCCCGATCGAGGGGCTGGATGCGGGCCTGCGGGGGGCCGAGTGATGCTGATCCTGTTTCTGCCGCTGTTCCTGACCTTTCTGCTGATCGGCCTGCCGGTGTTCTTCGGGATGCTGGCGGCGCCGGGCATCCTGCTGATGCTGAACGGACAGGAACGCGACCTGACGCTGCTGTACCGCAACCTCTACAACGGCATGGACAGCTTTCCGCTGATGGCGATCCCGTTCTTCATGCTGGCGGGCGAGCTGATGAACCGCGGCGGCATCACGCTGCGCCTGGTCGAATTCGCCCAGGCCCTGATGGGGCATTTCCGCGGCGGCCTGGCGCATGTGAACATCCTGTCGTCGATGCTGTTCGCGGGCCTGTCGGGGTCGGCCGTGGCCGACACCTCGGCGCTTGGGTCCATGCTGATCCCGGCGATGGAGAAGCAGGGCTATACCCGCCGCTTCGCCGCCGCGATCACCGCGGCCAGCTCGGTCATCGGGCCGATCATCCCGCCGTCGGGGATCATGATCATCTATGCCTATGTGATGGGCGAAAGCGTCGCGGCGCTGTTCCTGGCGGGCATCGTGCCCGGCATCCTGGTGGGCGTGGGCCTGATGATCGCGGTCAAGGTCATGGCCGACCGCTACGACTTTCCCATCGCCGCGCCGCGCCAAAGCTGGGGCCAGCGCGGACAGGCCAGCCTCAAGGCGTTCTTTCCGCTGATGACCCCGGTCATCATCCTGGGCGGCATCCTGGGCGGCGTCTTCACGCCCACCGAGGCCGCCGCCGTCGCCGCCGTCTATGCGCTGGTCATCAGCCTGTTCGTGCTGCGCACGATGAAGATCGCGGAACTGCCGGACGTCCTAGGCCGCGCAGCGCTGACCTCGGCGGTGGTGCTGCTGCTGGTGGGTGCGGCGATGTCGTTCAAGACGGTGATCTCGCTGTCGCAGACGCCGCAGATGATGGCCGACTGGATCCTGACGCTGACCGCCGACCCGCTGATCCTGCTGCTGATGATCAACCTGTTCCTGTTCGTCGTCGGCATGTTCCTGGACGCGGGCCCCGCGATCATCATCCTGGCGCCGATCCTGGGGCCGGTCTTCACCGGCATGGGCGTCGACAGCGTGCATTTCGCGATCATCATGTGCGTCAACCTGACGGTTGGCCTGGCCACGCCGCCCATGGGGCTGGTGCTGTTCGTGGCCTCTGCGGTGTCGGGCGAAAAGGTCATGACCATCGCCCGCGCCATCCTGCCGTTCCTGCTGGTCGAGGTGCTGGTGATCTTCCTGATCACCTATGTCCCGGCCATTTCCATGACCATCCCGCGCCTGACCGGCTTTGCGGACTGAGACCACCAAGGGAGGATACCATGCTGAAACCCGCACTGACCCTGGCCGCCGCCCTGGCGCTGGCCACCCCCGTCATGGCCCAGGAATACACCCTGCGCGCCGTGGCCAACTCGAATGAGAACGACGAGGATTTCGACGGCCTGCAGGTCTTCAAGTCGCATGTCGAGGCGGCCTCCAACGGCGCCATCGCGGTCGAGATCTTCATGGGCACGCAGCTCTGCTCGAACGGTGCGGAATGCCTGCAGGGCGTGGCCGACGGCTCGATCGACGTCTACATCTCGACCTCGGACGGGGCGGCGGGGCTGTTTCCCTATCTGCAGGTTCTGGACCTGCCCTACATCATGGCCGACGACCGGGTGGCCGAACGCGTCCTGACGGGCAATTTCACCCGCCAGCTGCGCGACATGACGCTGGAGGATTCGGGCGGGATGCTGCGGCTGATGACCATCGGCAACACCGGCGGCTGGCGCAACTTCGCCAACACCAAGCGCCGCATCCAGACGCCCGCCGACCTGTCGGGCCTGAAGATGCGCACCGTGGTGGCCGACCTGCCGCAGGAGCTGGTGCGCGCGCTGGACGCCTCGCCCACGCCGATCCCCTGGGCGGAACTGTTCACCTCGCTGCAGACCAACGTGGTCGAGGGCACCGCGAACGGCATCACCGACATCATGTCGATGCGTTTCCCCGAAGCTGGGCTGCAATACCTGACGCTGGACGGCCACGCCTACATGGGCGCGATGTGGTGGATGTCGAACGAGCGCTTCATGGAGATGCCCGAGGACATGCGCGCCATCGTCGTCGACGGGTTTGCCCAGTTGCAGCAGGCGACCTTCGCCTCGCCCAAGCGCAAGTCCATCGCGGCCTATGAAGAGTTCCGCGCCGGCGGCGGCGAGGTCTATGTCCCCACGGCCGAGGAGAAGGCCGCCTTCACCGAGGCCGCGGCCCCGGTCTATGACTGGTTCACCAGCAATGTCGACGGCGGCGAGGAGATCCTGGCCAGCTTCCGCGAGGCCGTGTCCCAGGCCAAGACCGCGCTGGCCGAGGAACGCGCCCGCGACATCCAGTAACCCCTGCCGGGGGCCGCGACCCGGCCCCCTTGGACGCCCATGACCCGCACCGACATCCCCCTTGCCGCCCGCGGGCGCGCCCTGGCGCCCGGCCTGATGCTGGCCGTTACCGTCGCCATGGCGGCGCAGTTCCTATCCGGCCATTACGGCGTGCCGGTGATGCTGATGGCGATCCTGCTGGGCATGCCGCTGCATTTCCTGGCCGAGGACGACCGCGCCGGTCCCGGCATCGACTTTGCCGCCCGCACCCTGCTGCGCGCGGGGGTCGCGCTGCTGGGCCTGCGGGTGTCGCTGGACATGGTCGCCGCGATCGGCTGGCCCTTCGTGGCATTGGTCGCGGGATCGGTCGCGGCGGTGATCCTGGGATCGGTCGCGCTGGCGCGCAGGCTGGGCCAGGACCGCGCCTTTGGCCTGCTGACCGGCGGGTCGGTGGCGATCTGCGGGGCATCGGCGGCGATGGCCATCGCATCCGTCCTGCCCGCGCGCGACAGCGCGGAACGCGACCTGTCCTTTACCGTGATCACCGTCACGGTCATGTCGACCTTCGCGATGATCGTCTATCCGATGCTGGCGGCGGGCCTGGGCCTGGACCAGCACCAGACCGGCCTGTTCCTGGGTGCCACGATCCATGACGTGGCCCAGGTCGTGGGCGCGGGCTATTCCGTCTCCGAGGAGACAGGCGACATCGCCACCGTGGTCAAGCTGATCCGCGTGACGCTCTTGGCGCCCGTCGTGCTGATCGCGGCGCTGGTCCTGCGCCGTGCCGCGCCCGCGGGGGCCGCGCGCCCGCCGCTGCTGCCGGGCTTCGTGCTGGTGTTTCTGGTGCTGGCAGCGGCGAATTCGGCACATCTGGTGCCGCTGCCCGTGACCGATGCCGCCTCGACCCTATCGCGGGCCCTGCTGGTCGCCGCCGTGGCCGCGGTCGGCATGAAGACCGCGCTGGCGCGCATGGCGCAGGTCGGCGCCGCCGCCATCGCCATGCTGCTGGTCCAGACCGGCGCCCTGGCCACGCTGATTGCGGTGCCGCTGATGCTGGGACTGGTGTGACGGGCGGTTGCCCCCTGCCCCGCTTTCGGGCCATCTGATCCGGACCGGAGGGGATCATGGCCTTTCACCTGGACGACTTTCTGCCCTATCGCCTGGCCGTCGCGGCCCAGCAGGTCAGCCGCCGTTTCGCCCGCCTCTATGCGGCCGAGGCCGGGCTGACGATTCCCGAATGGCGGGTGCTGGCGCATCTGAACCATTCCGGTTCCGTCAGCGTCCGCGACATCCACACCCGCGTCAATCTGGACAAGTCGGTCGTCAGCCGGGCGGCGACGCGGCTGGAACAGGCCGGTCTGGTCGCTAAATCTGACCATGCGGGCGACCGCCGCCTGATCGCATTGGAACTGACCCCGCAAGGGCGCGATCTGATGGATCGGTTGGGACAGGTCGCGCAAGCGTTTCAGGATCGCCTGCTGGCGGAACTGGGATCTGACGCGGCCGCCCTGTCCGCCGCGCTGGACCGGCTGGCGCAGGATCCCGACGCGCCGTGACCCATGAAAAAGGCCAGGCACATGACCCGGCCTGTTCAACAAGAGATCATCGGATCAGCCGTCGGTCACCGGCTCGATCCCGTCGACCATCAGCAGCGTCCCGTCCGTGGCGCTGAAGATCAACTCGGTCGGCAGGCCGCCGCGTTCCCCGCTGACGATCAGCGTCTCGGGGCCGCGCAGGACGACGACATTCTCGTAGCCCTGGGCGGACAGGCTGTCGATGACCTCCTGGTCGGTCGCGAACCCGTCCAGGGTCGGGAACTGGACCTCCTCCATGGTGGTCATCCCCTCCGTCGGCACGGCGGTCTGGGCTAGGGAAGCCGTCGCCATCAGGGCGGTCAGGACGGCGGCCACGCCGCCCAGCTTCAGGGATGCGATCGGATTGGTCATCGTACTCTCCTGTGATTCGCTGCGGTCGATGCCGCTGTCACGGACCCAACCTTTGGGCGGACGAACGGTTCAATCACGCCCGTGTCACGGGGGCTGTTGATGATTTCGTGTGCCGATGTGATCGGCAGCCGACAGCCTGCGCCGGAACCTGCCCAGATCCGGCGATCCCAGGGCGCGTTTCAGGCAGGGTCTTGCCGGTATGGCGGCCATGGACGGTGCGGGTCGGGTCATTCCCGATCGCTCGGTCTAGCGTCCTGCCGACGTTGCCCGGATCACCACCGGGTACGCAGAAAAAGGAAACGACATGATCCGCAAGATCGCATTCGCCATGGGTCTGGGCCTGCTGCCCGCCGCCGTTGTCGCCCAGGATGCCGCAGCGCCCGCACAGGACGCCCCCGCGCAGACCGCCCCCGCCGATCCCGGCACCACGTACGAGGCCGCGCGCAATCAGCTGGGCATCCTGCAGTATTGCCAGGAGCAGGGCTTCACCGGTGCCGAGGCCGTCGAGGCCCAGGGCAAGCTGGTCGGCCTTCTGCAGGGCGGTGACGAGGCCGTCGGCAGCGCCGCCGAGGAGAAGGGCGCCCAAGGCACCGTGTCCGTCGGCGGAACCGAGGTGTCCCTGGCCGATGCCGTCGAAGAGCGCGGCAGCACCGTCGAGGCGACCTGCCAGCAGATCGAGGCCGCCGTCAACGAGATCGCGCCCACTCTGCCCGCAGGCTAAGCCTTACGCCCACGACAATTGAAAACGAGCCGGCGATCGCCGGCCCGTTTTTCTATGGCGCATCGGTGGCGTCGTGCGTCGCGACCAGTTCGGCCGTAACCGCGCGGGCGGCGGGGCCATCCTCGGCGGCGGCACCCGCCTCGACCAGTTCGCGGGCCTCGTCCTCGTCCTCGTCGGTCAGGGCGGGGGGTTCGTCGCCCGCCAGGAAGTTGCCGAACTTCTCCCACCCGGGGATGTGTTCGGCCAGCACGCGGATCACCACCAGCACGGGCACCGCGATGATCATCCCGATGACCGACCACAGCCAAGCCCACAGCGCGACGCCCAGGAACACCACGACCGTATTCATCTGCAGTCGCCGCGACACGAAGTAAGGCGTGATGATCTGCCCCTCCAGCGATGTCAGGCCCAGATAGCTTGCGGCGACCATCGCCGGCCAGAACAGCCCCGGCATCACCACCAGCGCCACGATGCCCGATATGGCGACCCCGGTGATCGCCCCCAGATAGGGGATGAAGTTCAGAAGGAACGCCCCGATCCCGAACAGAAGCGGGCCCGGCATCCCCCAGGCCCACATCGTCAGCCCCACCGCCAGGCCAAGACCCGCATTGATGATGGTGATGGCGCCCAGATAGTTGCCAAGCGAATCCTCGATCTGGCGCAGGGCCAGATAGGCGCCGCGCTTGTCGCGCATGCGGTCGAAGCTCTGGACGATCTTCAGATACAGCAGGTCGCCGGACGCGATCAGGAAGAACAGCAGGATCAGGGTGAACAGCACCTGCCCCATCAGCAGCGGCGCCATGTGCATCACGGTGCCCAAGGTCGTCTCGCCCTCCTCCTGGATGCGGATAGCGGGGGGTTCCTCGGGTCCGGAATCGGCGCTTTGCGCCTCGTCGATCCGTGCGGCGGCCTCGCGCAGGTCCGACAGGCTGTCGCGGACGCTGTCGAACTTCTGCTCCAGCTGTGCGCTGATGATGGGCATGTTGCTCATCGCCCGGCTCAGCGGGCCGCTGGCGGCATAAGCGATCACCCCCACGGCCAGCAGGATCGACAGGGTGATGCCCGCCGCGGTCGCCGCATCCGGGATGCCGCGGCGTTCGGCAAAGCGACGCAGGGGCGTGAAGACGAAGAACAGCAGCATCGCCATGGTGACGGGCATCAGAAAGTCGCGCCCCGCGGCGATGGCGGCAAAGGCCATGACCAGAAAAATGCCAATGACGGCCCAGTTCGCCAGAACCGGGACCTTGCTGTCGGCGCGTTGTGAAAACCGTGGAAAAAGATGTCCTTCAGGACCTGGCATGTCGAACCCCCGATGCGGGCGCCGCGTTCCCCAACGCCGGTGGCACCCGTGTGCTGCGCAAACGCAGGCGGCGGCCCGGATGTTCCGAACCGCCGCGTTCACGTTATTCCGGATCGGCCTGGATCAGACCGGATGATCGCCCGATGCGTCGATGACGCGGGTGGGAAGGCCCATCTCTCCCAGCAGCTCTAGGAAGGGCCGCGCGGGCAGATCCTCGACATTGGCCATCTTGCCCGCGTCCCACGGACCGCGCGCGATCAGGATCGCCGCCGCGACCGGGGGCACGCCCGCGGTATAGCTGATGCCCTGGCTGCCGACCTCCCCGAAGGCCTCCTTGTGGTCGGCGACGTTGTAGATGAAGACCTCGGCCTCCTTGCCGTCGCGGGTGCCGCGGACCAGGTCGCCGATGCAGGTCTTGCCCTCATAGTCGGGGGCGAGGCTTGCCGGGTCAGGCAGCACGGCCTTGACCACCTTCAGCGGCACCACGTCGGTGCCGTCGGCCAGCGTGACCGGCTGTTCCGACAGCAGGCCCAGCTTCTGCAGGACGGTGAAGACGTTGATGTAATGCTCTCCGAACCCCATCCAGAACCGCACGTCAGCCTGCGGGTAGCGGGCCGACAGGCTGTGGACCTCGTCATGGCCGGACAGATAGGCGGTGCGCTTGCCCACCACGGGCAGGTCCCATTCGCGGCCGACCTCGAACATGCGGTTCTCCTGCCAGGCGCCCTTCTGCCAGGAATAGACCGTGCCGGTGAACTCGCGGAAATTGATTTCGGGGTCGAAATTCGTGGCGAACCAACGGCCGTGCGATCCGGCGTTGATGTCCACGATGTCGATGCTGTCGACCTTGTCGAAATACTCATCCTCGGCCAGGCGCGCATAGGCGTTGACCACGCCCGGATCGAAGCCCGCGCCAAGGATGGCGGTGATGCCCGCCTTGGCCACGTCCTCGCGGCGCTTCCATTCGTAATTGCCGTACCAGGGCGGCGTCTCGCAGATCTTGGCCGGATCCTCGTGGATCGCCGTGTCGATATAGGCGGCGCCCGTGCGGATGCAGCCCTCAAGGACGGTCATGTTGATAAAGGCCGTGCCCACGTTGATGACGATGCCCGCATCCACCTGCCGGATCAGCGCCTCGACCGCGTCCGCGTCCATCGCGTCCAGCGCATGGCTGGTCCAGGCCATGTCATGGCCCTTCTCGCGCAAGGACTGGATGATCGCGTCGGCCTTGGCCTGCGTGCGGTTCGCGATGTGCAGGTCGCCGAACTCGGCCGCCCATTGCGCGACCTTGTGGGCCGTGACCTGCGCCACGCCGCCCGCACCGATGATGAGCACGTTCTTCTTCGCCAATTCTGTCTCCTTCAGGTGGCAGAGGATGGGTGGCCTTAGGACAGGCTGCCTTTGTATTCGTCGTAACCGAAGCTGCGGACGGTGCGGATCGTTCCGTCCTCCTCGCGGCGCGCGATGGCGGGCATGGCGACGCCGTTGAACCAGTTCTTCTTGACCATCGTGTATCCGGCCGCATCCTGGATGCTGACCCGGTCGCCGATCTGCAGGGGCCGGTCAAAGCCCGCCTCTCCGAAGATGTCGCCTGCCAGACAGGTCTTACCCGCGATCTGGTACCGGTGGTCGCCCTCGTGCGGTAGGCGGGCGTCCTGACGATAGATCAGCAGGTCCAGCATATGCGCCTCGGTCGAGCTGTCCACGATCGCCACGGGCTTGCCGGTGTCGATGATGTCCAGGACGCTGACCTCCAACGTGGTGGTGTTGGTGATGCTGGCCTCGCCGGGCTCCAGATAGGCCTGCACGCCGAAGCGGTCCTGGAATGCCTTCAGGCGGTCGGCCAGCCGGTCCAGCGGATAGCCCTCGCCGGTGAAGTGGATGCCGCCGCCCAAAGACACCCAGTCCAGACGCTTCAGGATGGCACCGAACTCGTCCTCGATCCGGGTCAGCTGGCGGTCGAACAGGTCGAAGTCGCCGTTCTCGCAGTTGTAGTGGATCATCACGCCGCTGATGCGGTCCAGCGCGGATTCCAG
The DNA here is from genome assembly GCF_000967735.1 of Paracoccus sp. S4493. Classification (NCBI taxonomy): domain Bacteria; kingdom Pseudomonadati; phylum Pseudomonadota; class Alphaproteobacteria; order Rhodobacterales; family Paracoccaceae; genus Paracoccus; species Paracoccus sp. S4493. Next base: position 10,679 of record NZ_JXYF01000046.1, on the reverse strand, counting down.
CCGCTCCACGTCGCCTTCGCCCAGGCGGGAAAACGGCCGCGCCGGGTCGGCCAGATCGAAGCCGCTGGTCGAAAAGCGCGGGTTCAGCCGCAGGCCGGTCGCGATGCCCGCGGCCTTGGCGCCGAAACGGTCCAGCTGCGACAGGCTGTTGAAGATGATCTTGTCGGCGTAACCCACCGCCTCGTCGATCTCGTGATCGGCCCAGGCCACGGAATAGGCGTGGGTCTCCTTGCCGAAGGTCTCATGCCCCAGGCGCAGCTCATAGAGCGACGAGGACGTGGTCCCGTCCATGTAGTCGCGCATCAGGTCGAAGACCGACCAGGTGGCAAAGCATTTCAGCGCCAGAAGTGCCTTGGCACCCGACGCCTCGCGCAGATAAGCGACCTTTTCCATGTTGGCGCGCAGACGGGCCATGTCGATCAGGTAATGCGGCGTCTGCGGCAGGGTCATGGTCAACCTTACGTCAAGAAACACGGGGGGCGGGTCGCGAAGCCGCGATATAGCCACGCCCCCCGCTTTTCGCAAGGAACCATCACGGCCGGGTGACGGGACCTAGCGCCCCGTCAGGTCGGCGGCAAAGCGGCGCAGCTCTCGCTTGACCAGTTCCAGCTCGGCCCGCAGGGCGGCGATCTCGGCGGTCAGATCCTCGTCCAGGGGCTGGCCCGCCATCAGCGACAGCCGCGCCAGGACATGCCCGTCCGGCCCGCTGTCCGGTCCCGGCCCCGTCGCCGTCTTCAGCAGCAGCGTCTGCACCCCGTCCGACAGGACCTGGGCCGGCAGGTCCGCCTCGACCAGCCAGCGGCCGGGGCCGTCGGTGGTCACGCGCGCCTCGGCCAGGACCTCGGCGTGCTGAATCAGCACGACCCGGATGCCGGGTGCGTCGATGCCCGTCAGCGCGCCGCGCCAGACGCCGCCCTTCAGGCCGTGATTGTCGAAATGCGGCATGGCCATATCCTCAGATCTGGGCGCGGGGATGGCGCGACAGGATCACGTCGCGCAGGCCGACCGCGTTCATGAAGGGCGCCTCGAAGATCAGGTCCAGCCATGCCTTCTCGACCGACCGGGCGGACAGTTCGGCATAGCCCAGGTCGAACTCGACGATGCGGTCGCAGTGGCGGCCCTCGATCGGCTCGCCCATCTTGCGCAGCATGGTTTCGGTGTTCGGGCCCTGCTGGATGTTCAGCCGGGCATAGACCGCGATGGGGCGTTCCGCCTGCAGTGTCGCGTCCAGCCGGATGATGTGATGCCCGCCCAGATCACGCAGCGCCTCGACCGGCAGCGACAGCGAGAACGACAGAAAGCTGCCGGAAAACCCCATCACCTCCAGCGCCAGCCCGTAATCGGACAGGTCGGTGGCGCGGCGGTTGCGCACCTGCCGCAGGATCAGCGCACGTTCGGCGCAGTCGTGGAACAGCGCCACCTCGGGGGACAGCCACCGGCCCGCTTCCGGGGCGATCAGCGCGGGGGCGGCATGGCGCGCCTGCAGGATCTGGGGCCGCCAGCGCCAGTCGGTGCCCGCCGGCAGATCGATGCGCGACAGGGAATCGCGGGCGCCCACGCTGCGCGCGTCGGCCGCGTGCAGCAGACGCGACAGCACCTGGTGCAGGTCGCAGGCCTCGTCGCGCAGGTCGGGATCCAGGGGCCGGTCGCGGCGCGTGACCGATTTCAGCATCCGCGACCATTGCCTTGCCGCGTGGCCGCGCCGGCGGCGCGACAGCCAGCTGGTCTCATGGCGCGACATGGACGCGACCCCCGGTCTGGCGCCGGTCATCCCGGACAAGGCGACGATTCGTCATGCGGCACGGCCCGTATGCTGGAAACCCCTGGCCTTGGGGATAGACCGTGACGGGCCGCCGGACAACCCTGACGCGTGCCGTTCAGGCCACCAGCGCGTCCAGCCGGGCGGCGCAGATGAAGTCGTTGTCGGTCAGCCCGCCGGCCTCGTGCGTGGTGAAGGTCACCGTGCAATAGCCCCAGCCGAAGGCGATGTCGGGATGGTGGCCCTGCTTGTTGCCCAGCCATGCGGCCAGGTTCGCCATCTCCACCGCCTTGGCGAACCCCTTGAAGGTGAAGCGCCGGGTGATGGCGGTGGCATCGTCCGACAGGGTCCAGCCCGTCAGCCGGGTCAGCATGGTGGCGGCGGTCGCCGGGTCGTGCGGTGCCACGCCCCCCTTGCAGGGTTCGCAGTCGCGGGCGGCAAGATCGCAGGTGGTCATGGCATCGGTCCTTTCAGGCGGCGGTCTTGGGCGGGTATTTCGGTGCGTGCAGCCCCAGGGCGCGGGCCTGGCCGATGTCGGCCAACAGGTCGCGCCGGGCGGCGGCGAACAGGTCGTCCAGATCGTCTATCACGAAATAGACCGGCTGGTGGATATCGATCCGATACGGCGTGCGCAGGATATCGATCACGTCGAAGGGCCGCTGTTCCGCCTGTCCGGAAATGGCCCATGGCAGTTCGGTGACCGAACTGGCCAGCCCCGACCCCAGGGCCTTCAGCTGGCCATCCTCGCGCATTAGCCCGAATTCGATCGAGAACCAATACAGGCGGATCAGCCAGGCATAGTCGGCCTTGTCGCAGCGCGTTCCCGCCGCGCCGATGGCCTGGCTGAAGGCGGCAAAGGCCGGATCGGTCAGCAGCGGGGTGTGGCCGAAGATCTCGTGGAAGATGTCCGGCTCTTCGATATAGTTGAAATGCTTGCGCTTGCGGATGAAGCTGGCGGCCGGGAACGTCCGGTCGGCCAGCATGCCGAAGAACCGCCCGAACCCGATCAGCGCCGGCACGGGTTCCACCCGCCACCCGGTCAGCGCGCCCAGCTTGGCCGACACCTCGGGGCATTGCGGCACACGGTCCTGCGGCAGGTCCAGCAGGTCCAGACCCCGCAGATAGGGCGAGGCCATCCGATCCCGCACGGCGGGCAGCTGCTGGGCCATCAGGTCGCGCCAGACGGCATCCTCCTCGGCGTCATAGGCGATGAAACCCCGGTCATCGGCGACCTTGGCGGCATATTCGGTCGATTTCGGCATGGCACGTCCTCCTCTGCGGTCCAGATTACCGGATGCGGGGGAAAAACCTTGCCGGAATGGGTTGTCCAGCCGACTTTGACGGTACATCATTTCGCGGACCGCCAAAACAGGGGAAACCGATGCCCGATCTGGACGATGCCGACCGCCGCATCCTGCGCCTGATGCAGCAGGACGCGACCCTGTCGACCCAGGGGCTGGCCGATGCGGCGGGCCTGTCGACATCGCCCGCGTGGCGGCGGCTGCGGCGGCTGATCGAGACCGGGGTGATCGACCGGCAGGTGGCGCTGGTCCCGCCGGCCAAGGCCGGGCTGCATGCCCTGGCCTATGTCCAGGTGTCGCTGCTGGACCATACCGAGGCGACGCTGGCGCGGTTCGACCGCTTCGTGCAGACCGAGGCTCAGATCCTGGAATGCGCGACCATCACCGGCACCTTCGACTATCAGCTGAAGATCGTGGCGACCGACCCCGAGGGGCTGGAACATTTCCTGATGCGCCGGATGCTGTCCTTGGGCATCATCCGCAGCACGGTGACGCATTTCGTGCTGCGTCAGACGAAATACACGACCGCCCTGCCCCTGTGATCACAGCAGCGGCGATGCCAGCGCCAGGGCGTTGTTGCGGATGCGCCGCCACGGCGACCAGGCGCGCACCTGGTCCAGCGTGATCGCGTCGGCCCGCGCGACATAGCTGGCCTGCCGCGCATCCAGCAGCCCGACGAATTCCGGATCATAGACCGCCATGTTGACCTCATAGTTCAGCTCGAAGCTGCGACGGTCCAGGTTCGCGCTGCCGATCATCGCCATGCGCCCGTCCACGGTCAGGATCTTGGAATGCAGCAGGCCGTCGCGGAACAGCATCAGCCGGACCCCGGCGGCCAACAGCCCGTAATAGAAGCCCTGGCTGGTCGCCCCCACGATCAGGCTGTCGTTGCGGGCGGGCAGGATCATGGTGACCTGCACCCCGCGCCGCGCCGCCGCCCGGATCGCCGCGTCCAGCGCATCGTCGGGGACATAATACGGCGTGGTGATCACCACCCGGTCGCGCGCCGCATGCAGCATCGCGGACAGGCAGTCCGACACGCTGCCCGCGCGCAGGTCGGGGCCGGTGGCCACCACCTGCGCCGCGACGCCGGGATCGGCGACCGGCGCCACCGGCTGCAGCATGGGGCCCAGATCGCGGCCGGTATAGCTCATCCAGTCCGACAGGAAGACGCCCTGCAGCTGGCGCACCGCCGGTCCCTCGACCCGGACCAGGATGTCGACCCAGGGGGCAAAGCGCGCCTTGATCGCGAACGCCATGTCCGCGCAGTTGCGGCTGCCGGTAAAGGCCACGGCGTTGTCGATCACCAGGATCTTGCGGTGGTTGCGCAGGTCCAGACGCTGGAACAGGATGCTGATGAAGGGCAGGCCCCAGGGAAAGGCGGTGACGCATTCCACGCCCGCCTGGCTCATCCGGTCCCACAGCTCCGACCGGACCAGCGACCGCGACCCAAGGGCGTCGACGATGACACGGCATTGCACGCCGCGATCCTCGGCGCGGCACAGGGCCTGGGCGACCTTGGTCCCGCTGGCATCGGGCAGCCAGATGTAGAACAGCAGATGCACGTGGTCGGTCGCCGCATCGATGGCCGCGACCAGCTCGTCGATCGCCCCGTCGCTCTCCTCCAGCAGCTGCAGGCTGTTGCCCTGGACGGCCTGCATGCCGCCCACCGCCTCGTTCGCGGCGATGATCGGGCCCGCCGGGTCGGACCGGTCGGCGCGGACCGCGGGCACGGCGGTACGCAGGCCGGTCAGGCGGTCGCGCACGTCGGACATGCGCTGGACCTCGGCCTGCTTCATGCGGACCTCTCCGAACAGCAGATAGGCCGCGATCCCCAAAAGCGGCACCGCCTCGACGACCATGATCCAGGCCAGCCGCACCGAGGGCTCGACCCTGGGACGCAGCAGCACGCGGGCGATGATCACCAGCGACAGGGTCGTGTGCGTGAAAAAGAACAGGGTCGTCCACATGCCCGGCATCATCAGCCGCCCCCCCGGCAATTGCAATTCCCCGCGTGGGGCCCTATCTGGGGGCCTGAAACAGCCAAGGCCATTCGCGATGAACTGGATCACGAACTACGTCCGCCCGCGCATCAACTCGCTGTTCTCGCGGCGCGAAGTCCCCGAGAACCTGTGGACGAAATGCCCCGAATGCGGGACGATGCTGTTCCACCGCGAATTGTCGGACAACCTGAACGTCTGCACGAACTGCGATCACCACATGGCGATCACGCCGCGCGACCGCTTCGGTGCGCTGTTCGACGGCGGCGCCTTCGTCGAGGTCAAGGTCCCCGAGCCCATCGCAGACCCGCTGCAGTTCCGCGACCAGAAGAAATACCCCGACCGCATGAAGGCTGCGCAGAAATCCACCGGCGAAAAAGAGGCCATGCTGGTCGCCGAGGGAGAGATCGGCCGCACCCCGGTCATCGCCGTGGGCCAGGACTTCAGCTTCATGGGCGGGTCCATGGGCATGTATGTGGGCAATGCGATCGTGGCGGCCGCCGAACGGGCGATCAAGGTTCGAAAGCCGATGATCCTCTTCTCCGCCGCGGGCGGCGCCCGCATGCAGGAGGGGATCCTGTCCCTGATGCAGATGCCCCGCACCACCGTCGCGGTCGAGATGCTGCGCGAGGCCGGCATCCCCTACATCGTCGTGCTGACCCACCCGACCACGGGCGGCGTCACCGCCAGCTATGCCATGCTGGGCGACATCCACATCGCCGAACCCAACGCGCTGATCTGCTTTGCCGGCCCGCGCGTGATTGAACAGACGATCCGCGAGAAGCTGCCCGAAGGGTTCCAGCGCGCCGAATACCTGCTGGAACACGGCATGCTGGACCGCGTGACCCATCGCGGCAAGCTGCGCGACGAACTGGTCTCGATCCTGCGGATGCTGGGCGGCCTGCCCGCCCCCACCCGCGCCGACCTGCCAGCGCCCGAACCGGTCAACGACCCGATCCCGGCGCCGGCCCCCACGCCCGCGCCGGCTCCGGCCGAGTAATTCTTCTTTGTCGAAATACCCCGGGGGTCCGGGGGCTGGCCCCCGGTGCATGACATGACCACATCCGATGCGATCCTGTCGCGCCTCATGGCGCTGCACCCCAAGGTGATCGACCTGTCGCTCGACCGAATGCACCGCCTTCTGGCGGCCTTGGGCAACCCCGAACGTGCCATCCCCCCGGTGATCCACATCGCGGGCACCAACGGCAAGGGCAGCACGCAGGCGATGATCCGCGCGGGCCTTGAGGCAGGCGGCGCGCGGGTCCATGCCTATACCTCGCCGCACCTGGCGCAGTTTCGCGAACGCATCCGCCTGGCGGGCACCCTGATCGAGGACGACGCCCTGGCCGACCTGCTGGCCCAGGTCGAGGCCGCGAATGACGGCCAGGCCATCACCTTCTTCGAGATCACCACCGCTGCGGCCTTCCTGGCCTTCGCCCGCACCCCCGCGGACTTCACCCTGCTGGAGGTCGGACTGGGCGGGCGCCTGGATGCGACCAACGTCATCGACGCGCCGCGCCTGACGGTCATCACGCCGGTCTCGATCGACCACACCCAGTACCTGGGAGAGACGCTGCCCCTGATCGCCGCCGAAAAGGCCGGCATCATCAAGCCCCGCGTCCCCGTCATCGTCGGCCCCCAGGACGACGATGCCCTGCGCGTGATCGAGGCGCGCGCCATGGGCCTGTCCGCGCCCATCGTCGCACATGGCCAGCACTGGATGATCCAGCCCGAACGCGACGGCATGGTGTTCCAGGACGATCACGGGCTGTGGGACCTGCCCCGCCCGAAGCTGATCGGCCCGCACCAGGTCCAGAACGCGGGCACCGCGCTGGCCGCCCTGCGCGCGCTTGGCGCCACCGACGCGCAGGCCCGCGCCGCCGTAACTCAGGCCGAATGGCCGGCCCGGATGCAGCGCCTGCGCCATGGTCCGCTGGTCGATCTGGCCCAGGGGGCGGAGCTGTGGCTGGACGGCGGGCACAACCCGGCGGGGGGGCAGGCGCTGGCCGCGACCCTGGCCGCGATGCCCGCACGCCCGACGCATCTGGTCTGCGGCATGCTGAACACCAAGGATGTCGCGGGCTATCTGCGTCCGCTGGCCGACCACGCCGCCGGCCTGACCGCCATCGACATCCCCGGAGAGCCGAACACCCTGCCCGCCACCCAGACCGCCGACGCCGCGCGCCAGGTCGGCATGACCGCGCATGTGGCCCAGGATGCCGCGCAGGCGGTGGAACAGCTGGTGACCCGCCACCCCGGCGCGCGTATCCTGATCTGCGGATCCCTGTATCTGGCCGGGCGCATCCTGCGCGACAACGGCTAGGCCACGCCCGAACCCAAGGACAGCCCATGACCCAGATCCGAGACAGCCGCGCCGCCATCCTGCGGGGCGTCATGAACCGCTGCCCTTCCTGCGGAGAGGGGCAGCTGATGCAGGGCTATCTGAAGGTGAACCCGGTCTGCGCGCATTGCCAGGCGCCCCTGTCCCGCTATCCGGCGGCGGACGGGCCCGCGTTCTTCACCATGACGGTGATGCTGCTGGTGCTGATCCCGCTGTTCGGCATCATCTGGAACGTCTGGCGCCCCGAACCCGCGACGCTGCTGGCGGTCACCGGGCTGATCACCACGGTGATGACACTTGTGCTGCTGCGCCTGATCAAGGGCGCCTTCATCGGCTATCTGTGGGCCAAGGACGAACAGGACCGGGGCGCCTGACGGCCCCCGGTCCCCGCCGTCACGCCCAGTCCCAGGGCGTCGTGAACTGGCCCAGCCTCTCGCGGACCTGATCCTCGGCGACGTTGCCCTCGCGCGACAGGCGGGCGACCAACCCGCGCTTCTTGTCCTCGCGCACCTCGACCACGCGGGCGCCGGTGCCCTGCAGGGCGGCGTCATAGACGCGGCTGATGGCCAGGCGGCGCAGGTCCGGCTTGAAGATCTTGCCGACCGCGGTCTTGGGCAGCTCCGACAGGATCTCGATATGCTTGGGGACGGCGGCGCGTTCATGGATGTGGTCGCGGGCATGGGCCGCCAGTTCGTCCACGGTCACGGTGGCTCCACCGACCAGTTCCACATAGACGCAGGGCAGTTCGCCCGCGAAGGCGTCGGGCTGGCCGATGGCGCCGGCGAACGCGACGGCGGGGTGCGACAGCATCCCCTCCTCGATCTCGGCGGGGTCGATGTTGTGGCCGCCGCGGATGATCAGGTCCTTGGCCCGCCCGGTGATCCACAGATAGCCGTCCGCGTCGATCCGGCCCAGATCGCCCGTGCGCAGGTACCGATCGTCGGCGAACAGCTTATGATTCTTGTCGGCCTCGGTATAGGTCGAGCCGGGGAAGACGCCGGGATTGGCGACGCAGATCTCTCCGACGACATCGGTGGGGCATTCATGCACCCGGCCCGCATCGTCGTGGTTCAGGATGCGCACATGCGTGTGCGGCAGCGGGATGCCCACCGAGCCCACCTTCTTCAGCCCGTCCACCGGGTTGCAGCTGACCAGGCAGGTGGCCTCGGTCAGGCCGTAGCCTTCGGCGATCTCCACCCCGGTGGCCGCCTTGAAGCGGTTATACAGCTCGATCGGCAGCGGCGCCGAACCCGAGATGGCGGTCTTCAGGCTGCCCACATCGGCGTTGACCGGACGCTGCATCAGCGCGGCGATGGCCGTGGGCACGGTGATCAGGAACGTCGCCTGCCAGCGTTCGATCAGCTTCCAGAAGTTGTCGAAGACCCCATCGCCCCGGTATCCGGCGGGCGTGGGCATCACCACATGCGCGCCTGACGCGATGCAGGACATCAGCACCGGATAGGCCGCAAAGACGTGGAACATCGGCAGCGGGCACATCAGCACGTCGGTCTCGTCGAACAGCAATGTGCCGCCCAACCAGCCGTTATAGATCATGCCGCTGTACTTGTGCTGGGCCACCTTGGGCGTGCCGGTGGTGCCGCCGGTGTGGAAATAGGCCGCGACGCGATCCTGCTTGGGGTCGTCGAAATCCAGGGCGGTGTGCTTCCTCGCGCTGGTCGCGGCCTCGAAATCCAGGACCTTGGCCTTGTGCCGGACCTTCACCTTGGGGCGGATCAGCGGCACGATAAAGCGTTTCAGGCCGCGCAGATGGCGGTTCAGGTCGACCTCGACCACATGGGTGACGTTCGGGGCCTGGGCCACCGCCTCGGCGGCCTTCTGCGCCACGTCGGTCTTGGGGAAGGCCTTCAGCGTGACCAGCACCTTGGCATTCGTCTCGCGCAGGATGCCGGCGATCTGGGTTGCATCCAGCAGCGGGTTGATCGGGTTCACGATCCCCGCCGTGGCCCCGGCCAGCAGGACCACCGGCGTCTCGATGCTGTTGGGCAGAAGGTACGCGACGGTGTCGGTTGGCCCCACGCCCAGGCTGCGGAACAGGTTGGCGGTTTCGGTCACGCGTTCCAGAAGGTCCTGCCAGGACAGGGTGACGGCGTGGTCCTTGGGCCCGGACAGCAGCTGGAACGAGATCGCGGGCCGCTGCGGGAACCGCTCGGCCGTGCGCGACAGGAATTCATAGATCGTGACCGGCAGGCCGCGCGCGTCAAAGCTGCCTTCCTGTTCGATCCTGTCGCGGTCCGCATAGCTGCCGAACTTGCCCATCTGGTCCCCCTGCTGTCGGGCCGCATCGGCTGCGGCCCCTCCCTGCGGGTCAGGATGGTCCGACAAGGCCGGGCGGGGCAAGTCCCGACCGGTCCGCCGCATGTGAAAACGCCGCGTCAACCGATGGCCGACGCGGCGTCATGGCGGTCCGACCGGGGTGGTCAGTCCGCAGCGGGAATGCGCAGGACCTGGCCCGGATAGATCTTGTCGGGATCGCTCAGCATCGGGCGGTTCGCCTCGAAGATCGCGGCGTACTTGTTCGCGTTGCCCAGGTGCTCCTTGGCGATGGCGGACAGGGTCTCTCCCTTCTTCACGGTGTGGAAGACGGGTTGGGGGGAGTCGGCGGGCAGGTCGGCCTCGACCTTGGCGATGCCCTCGATGTTGCCGACGGCCAGGATCAGCTTTTCCAGTGTCTCGCGGTCGGCGCCCTTGGATTCGACGACCACCGTGTCGCCGCGCAGGCGCAGGTGGACGTCGTCGCCGTCCAGGTTCAGCGCGCGCAGTTCCGCTTTCAGCGCCGCGACCTTGCGCTGCGTGTCGTCCTGGGCCGCGGGCTGCGCGGCGGCGGGGGCTGCGGCAGGGGCCGCGGCGGCGGGCTTGGGCGTGGCGGCCTCGGCCTTGCCGAAGACCGACTTGCCCGCGTCTTTCACGAAATCCCAGATGGCCATGTGCAAAGGTCCTTGTGATGTTCCGCCACCGAACGACCGCCATGTCGGCACGGTTCCGCCAAACCAGGGCGCCATGGCCTCATCGGGGCGAAAGCGCTTGTTAACCCGGGGCGGCTATAAGAACCAAGGCGCGCTTGGAAACGGGGTCACCGCAGGGCATGACGAACTGGACAGGATACGGACGGGGATCGCTGATGATCCTGGGCACGGCGCTGCTGGCGGGATGCGCGGCGACCCCGCAGGCGTCGGTCGGCCACGACCCCCACGCGGTCCAGGTCGGCCCGCCCGGACCCGCGCAATGCGGCGCGACGGCGCCGGACCGGAACGCGATGG
>NZ_JXYF01000045.1:0-42283 GCF_000967735.1 Paracoccus sp. S4493 | reverse complement strand
CCGTCTGCGCCATGCGCAGGTTCTCCTGCGTCAGCAGGAACAGCGCGTCCAGTTCGCGGAACCCCTCGCCTGAAAAGCGCAGGCCCAGGCCGATCTTCTTGGCCACCTCGGGGGACAGGCCCCGGTCGATGATGTCGCCGATATGTTCCAGGTTGATGACGTAATCCAGGATGTCGATGGCCTGCCGACGCTCGGCCTCGGTCGCGTCGCCGGTCAGGCGCGACAGATAGTTCTTGACCTGCTGCTGTCGCCGGTCGACCTGATCCTCGATCGCGCGGACCTCGGCCAGGGGGGCGGGATCGTGCTTGCGGAACGCCGCGCGGGTCTGGGCCAGCATCCGCTCGACGCTGTCGCCGATGTCCAGAACCTCGCGCCGGGCGCCGGTCAGGGCCAGAGGCGGCGCGTCCAGAACCTGCGCATCCAGCCAGCGCGGCGCGGTCGAGGCCGCATGCGCGTCCTGCGGCATCAGCACCGCCACCAGACGGCAGACCAGCCCGTTGAAGGGCCAGATCAGCGCCGCCAGCGCCAGGTTGAACGCCAGGTGGGCACTGACCGCCAAGGGCCCCACGGCCAGGGGCATGGCATTCAGCGCGCCCGCCGCCAATCCCGCCAGCGGCAGCGCGATCAGGCAGCCGATGGCGCGCACCGTCAGGTTACCCAGCAGCACCCGCCGCGCGGCGATGTCCAGCGTGGCCCCCGCCAGCACCGGTGCCATCGCGCCGCCCAGGTTCGCGCCCAGCACCATGACCACCGTCAGGTCGGGCGGCAGCAACAGCGACCCGATCAACAGAACCGCCGCCAGCGATGACGAACACAAAAGCGCGATCCCCGCCGCAAAGGCCAGGGCCACGGGCCAGGCCTGATCCAGCATCGGCAGGAAGGCGGCCATCTGCGGAGAGGCGCGCAGCGGCGCGGTCGCCTGGTCCAGCAACGTCAGCGACACCAGCATCAGCCCTACGCCGATCAGCGCCGTGCCCACCCCCGACGTCACCGTCGTGCCCCGGCGGCGCAGGCCGTAACCCAGCAGAACAAGGACCGGCGCGACCGCGGTGATGTCGGTCGACACGATCACCGCCGTCATCGCCGTGCCGACATTCGCGCCCAGCAGCACGATCTGCGCGCGGCGGGTGGCGATCATCTCTCGCTGGACGAAGGACGCGGTCAGCAGGGCGGTGGCCGTCGACGATTGCAGACCCAAGGTGGCGACAAGCCCCGATGCGAAGGCCCGCAGCCCCGTGCGCGTGCCCGCGCCCAGGATCAGCTTCATTCGCAGGCCGAAGGCCTCGACCATGCCGTCGCGCACCAGTCCCAGACCGAACAGCAACAGCGCCACCGCGCCTGCCAGCTGCAGGAAACCCAGAATCGATGCCATGTGCCTTTACCATCCCTTTCAGGGCTGCCCGCGCGGGCCGTCACAGATCCGACTTGAAGCCGCCCCTTGCATCCTGTGAAGGGGATAACGACGCAGCGGGCGCCGCTGTTGCACAAAGCGCACAGGATTTGGGCCGATGCCATGCCGCGCGGCAGGCGGGCACGCCATGGGGCAGGCCGGGCGCGCGCCGACAACCGCAGGGCGGCATATCCCTTTGAGGAAGCCGCGCCGCTCTGATATGGACGGGGTCACGACACAGGAAACCCGTGCGGCCATGAACAGCCTGTCCCCCGATCTTTCGTTCCGCTGGAAATCGAACGCGACGCGGACCATCGTCACGACCGTCAAGAACGAGGGGCCGTTCCTTCTGGAATGGCTGTGCTATCACCGGCTGATCGGGTTCAACCGCTTCGTCATCTATTCCAACGACTGCACCGACGGCACGCACCAGATGCTGCAGCTGCTGGACCAGGCGGGGATCGTCATCCACTTCGACAACAGCGACCTGATCGCCGGCCTGCCCGACGACCCGCAGCGCCGTGCCTATGCCCGCGCCATGGCCCTGCCCGAAGTGACGGGCAGCGACTGGATCGCGGTGCTGGACGGGGACGAGTTCTTTCACGTCAACACCGGCGACGGCACCGTGGACGCGCTGTTCGCGGCCCTGCCCGACCGCACCGACGCGGTCGCCGCGCAGTGGCGCATCTTCGGCAATGGCGGCGTGATCACGTTTAGGGACGAGCTGCAGATCCGCCAGTTCACCATGGCCTCGCCCACGGACATTCCGTTCACGCACAGCCAGTTCGCCATCAAGACCATCTTTCGACCGCTGCCGGTGCAGCACCTGGGCGTCCACCGACCGGTCTTCAAGAACTTCTACGGCCTGCCCGCGCATCCGCTGCTGATCGTGAACGGCTCGGGAGAGGACGTGACCCGCGACCTTCTGCGGCAGCGGTGGACCACCTCCCCGAAGATGGCGGGGTATGATCTGTGCCACGTCAACCACTACATGATCCGCGCCAGCGAGGTCTTCCTGATGAAGCGCTGGCGCGGCACCGCCAACAGCGCGGATGCCGACCGGATCAACTTCGACTACTATGACCAGCACAATCTGAATGTGGTCGAGGAGACCGGCATCACCGCATGGGCCGACCGCGTGGCGCAGGCGCGGGCCGAGCTGGTCGGGCTGATGCCCGCCCTGGGCGCGCTGCATGCCGAGGCGGTGGGCCGGTTCCGCCGCCAGATCGATGTCCTCTCTGCACAGCTGCTGGCCGAGGCGCCGGACCAGCACGCCCGCCTGTTCGACCCCGCGGTCCTGCAGGCCGAGACCGAACGCCGCCAGGCCGAACTGGCCGCCCGCCGTGCGCGGCAGGCGTCGATCGCGGCCGCCCCGCCCCCGCCGCCCCCGGCCAAGCTGCCCGCGCGCCCGGTGATCGCATCGGCCATCCTGCTGGCACCTCTGCCGGACGGCCCGCCGGTGCCGACCATGCCGCTGCTGTCGATGACGCCCTGGGCCACCATCCCCGAGACGCCCGAACCCGCCGCCCCCGCCGATCCACCCGCCCCCGAGGTGCCGCCGCAATGGCTGGTCGACCTGCGGCGCTCGCCCTACCGCCGGGGCTTCTACCACTCCGAGGAGGAGTTCGCGGCGCTGCACGTCGAACGCGAACGGGCGCATCTGTTCGTCAGCTTCGACAACCTGTCCCAAGTGAGCCAGGACCAGATCGACCGCGAGGCCTGGGGATACGAATTCGCGCGCAAGTCGGGCTGGTCCCAGCTGGGCATCTTCGCGTTCCGCGCCAACTGGTTCCGCAATCCGACGCTGTTCGCCTATCTGCGCCAACTGCGCGACAACGGGCTGTTCGCGCGCTATCAGACGGTGACCTTTGCGGGAACCTCGATGGGGGCCTATGCGGCCTGCGCCTTCTCCTCGGTCGCGCCGGGGGCGCAGGTGATCGCCTTTTCCCCACAGTCGACGCTGTCCCCGGCCCTGGTCCCGTGGGAGGCGCGCTTTCCCAGCGGCCGCGCCGCGGACTGGAGCGGCGATTTCGCCGATGCCGCGGCCGAGACCGCCTCCGCGCGGACGGTCTTTCTGGTCTATGACCCGACGGAACCCGCGGACGCCGCCCATGCGGACCGGTTCACCGGGGACAACATCGTGCGGCTGCGGACTCCGCGGGCAGGCCACAAGACCGCGCTGCGGCTGCGCCAGACCGACATGCTGTCCACGGTGGTCCGCGGCCTTGCGACGCGCACGATGGATGCGGCGGCGTTCCACGCCCTTTATCGCCAGTCGCGCCTTCAGCCGTGGTACCTGGACACGCTTGGCCAGCGCCTGCAGGCGCGGGGCCGGACCGCCTGGCTGCGGCGGCTGTCCGACATCGCGGCCCGCAACGGCCGGCCCGGCATGGCCAAGGCGCTGGAGACGCGCGCCGCCGCCCCCGTGCCGCACCCGTCCTGACCCACGCCGCAACCGAAAGCGCCCGCATGCCCCGCAAGACCGCCCCGCAGCCTCAACCCGTCCCGGCCGGCCCGGACATCGCGCTGCACATGCTGATGAACGACAGCGCGCCGGTCCTGCTGGACTGGGTGCTGCATCACCGTCACGCGGGCTTTCGCAGCATCACCGTCCACGGCGACGGCGCCAACGCGCAGGCCACGACGCTGGCCCAGGCCCTGGCCGCGGCAGGCCTGATCGACTTCGTGCCCACGACCCGTCCCGGCATCGCCCATGACAAGGCCCGCCAGATCCGCGCGCTGGACCTGGCGCTGGAGACGGCGCTGCGCGATCGCCACGATCACCTGCTGTGGCTGGAACCGGACGATTTCGTCATGATCGACACCGGGGCCGGCACCCTTGCCGACCTGGCCCAGGGGCTGGAACGGTTCCCCGACCTCCTGTCGCTGACCGTTCAGGTCGCGGGCGGGTCGGGTCAGAACCGCTATGCCGATCTGCCGCTGGTCGAGCGCTTTCGCCGCGGCACCGGCGGGGCGGCAGGGCGGATGACGGTGGCCACGCCCCTGCGCACGATCTTTCGCCCGCAGCTGGCCCGTGGGCTGAAGCCCGCGCGCCCCACGCTGAAGCCCAAGTTCGCCCGCGGCAAGGAGCCCGTGACCTGGTTGAACGGCGCGGCCGAGGACGTGGCCGACCGCTATTTGCAGAAGGGCTGGATGACGATGCCCGACCAGCCGGGGCTGGGCCTGGCGCATGTCATCGCCTTCATGGCCCAGGACCGCGAGACGTTCCTGCTGCGCCGCACCGGGGCGGGCAAAACGCTGCCCTTCGTCACGCCCGACCACCTGCGCATGACCATCCAGCAGTATCAGCGCCTGAACTTCACGATGGCCGATACCGGTCCTGACCAGGCGTTCGTTCAGGCCCACCGCGCGCGGCGCGCCGAGTTCCTGGCCAGCCACCCCAAGGTCGCGGCGCGCCATGCGGCGGTGGTGACCGAATTCGCAGGGCGGCTGGACCGCCTGCTGGCGCATCAGGACCCACAGGCGGCCAGGATCATCACCGCCTTCGTCGAGGGGCGCCCGATCCAGGGCCTGGCCTTCGACTGGTCCGTGCCCTTTGGCGTCGCCGCGACGCCCCCCGCCCTGTCCGAGATGGATTCGGCTTGGGCTGAACGCCTGTCCCGCCCCACCGAGGAGGATGCCCCGCCGGAGGAGGACTGGGACGACACCGATGACGACACCCAAGGCCACGACGCCGCGCCCCAACAGCCCGGCACCGCCACCCCCGACGGCGCGCCCCAGATCGCGGCGCCCGCGTGGCTCAGCGACTTGCGGCTGTCGGGACAGGCGCACGGATTCTATCATTCGATGCCCAATTATGCCTGCACCTACGTGGCGCGGTCGCGCGAACATCTGCTGGTGTCCTTCGACAACCTGGCGTCGGTGCGCGAACACCCGGTGACCCGCGAACCCTGGGGTTACAAGTTCATCCGCAAGGAGGGCTGGTCGCATATGGGCATCCTGTCCTATGTGCCCGGATGGTTCCGCGACGCCGCGCTGCACCGCTATCTGATGTCGCTGCGCGACAGCGGCTTTTTCGAACAGTTCGACCAGGTGACGCTGTTCGGGACGTCGATGGGGGGCTATGGGGCGGCGGCCTTCGCCTCGTTGGCGCCTGGATGCCGGGTGGCCGCGTTTTCGCCCCAGTCGACGCTGTCGCCGCGTCTGGCAGGATGGGACCAGCGCTATCCGACCGGCAAGCGGGCTGACTGGACCGGACCGTTCGCCGATGCCGCCGCCGAATCGCGCAGGGCGTCCCAGGTCTGGCTGTTCTATGACCCTGCGATCGACCATGACCGCCGCCACGTGCAGCGCTTTGACGGTCCGAACGTGACGCGGGTGCCGCTGCGCCATGCCGATCACAAGACGGCGCTGATGCTGCGCAACGGCCGCGTGCTCAGCGACGTGATGCGCGACATCGCGACCGGCCGGGCGACCCTGCCGCGGATGATGCAGCACTACCGCGCCTGTCGGCACCTGCCCGACTATCTGGCAGGCGTCCGCGCGCGGGCCGAACGCGGCGGCGACCCCGCCCGCGCCGCGCGCCTTGACCGCGCGATCGCGCGCCTGGCACCCTGATCAGAGACCTGCGCCGTGATCCCGTGAAGGCGGTGATGAACCGGCCGCCGGACCCTGATCGGATCCTTCTGTCGCGCATGCCGGTCCGCGGGCAAAAGATGGGCGGATGCGGCAAGCAGTGGATCTCAAAGCACCCGCCTTGCTGTCTGGCGGTTGCATGGCACACGTCTGGCAGAAGGGAGGCGGCCGCGACGATGATTTGCCCTGTGGCATGCTGATCTGCTTATCTTGGCCGGCACATCAATGACATGGCCCTGGTTCGGCGTGACATCCCTTGGAGAGGGAAAGCCCAGGGCCATGATCGTCACCGTCACGCGCCACGGGGTTGGTCTTCACCGCAGCCCGGGATCGAAAGCACCTGCCCCTGTCTGATCGGCACAGCCATGGCAGCGACAGGCCTTCCAAGAAGGGGTTCGACCACGCGGTTCGAAACTGACCCTATGTTTCACCTTGGCGGCAGAGCCGTCGATCTGCTGACCAACGTCGCACCTGAGGCTTGCCTTGCGCCCCGCCTGCCGGCTGTGGGTGACAGCCTCGGACCTGCGCAGGACCGGTCAGCCCCAGGCTTTACCGGAACGCGGTCCAGCCCTGGTGCCACCGCAGGATCGTGGTGACGCCGCAGGCCGCGGCAAAGATCCAGGCCAGCAGCGGAAAGGACGCGGGAACCAGGCACATCGCCAGGAACAGGACGATCGTCTCGAACCCCTCGGTCAGGCCGCCAAGGTAGTAGATGCCCTTGGTCGGAAAGGCCGCCGCCCGGTCGCCGCGCCGGGCGGCGATGGCGGCAAAGGCCAAAAACGACGATCCGGTCCCCACGAAGGCCGCGATCAGCACCGCCGCGGGCAGCGCGTTGGCCGCGGGATCGTGCAGCGCGAACCCCACCGGCACCAGCGCATAGAAGACGAAGTCCAGCGCGATATCCAGAAAGGCGCCGCGGTCGGTCGGGCCCTGGATGCGTGCGACCGCGCCGTCCAGCCCGTCCATGATCCGGTTCGCCGCGATCAGCACCAGCGCCGCGGTCCACCACCCCAGGGCCAGCGCGGCCACCGCCAGCAGACCCACGGCAAAGCCCACGATGCTGATGGTGTCCGCCTTGACGCCGCGGGCAGCCAGCATCTGCGCCGGGTGCCGCAGGGCCGCGCGCTGCAGCGGTTGCAGTCGGGCGTCGATCATCCGCGCCTCCATCGATGATAGCGTTCGACCAGTGCCAGCAGGCGCGGGTTCACATGGGCGCGCCGCCAGGTGCCGGCGACCGCCTTGTTGGCCTCGGCCCAGGTCGGATAGATGTGGATCGTGGCCAGAATTTTGTTCAGGCCCAGGCCGTGCTTCATGGCCAGGACGAACTCCGCGATCAGGTCACCGGCGTGATCGCCCGCGATGGTCACGCCCAGGATGCGGTCGCGCCCCGGCGGGGTCAGCACCTTGACGAAGCCGCGCGCCGCCCCGTCGGTGATGGCGCGGTCCAGGTCGGCCAGGTCATAGCGGGTGACCTCGACCGCGATGCCCCGGTCGCGGGCCTCGGTCTCGGACAGGCCGACGCGGGCGATCTGCGGATCGGTGAAGGTGGCCCAGGGGATCACGCGGTCATCGACCCTGAACCGCCTGAGGGTGCCGAACAGCGCGTTGACGCTGGCGAACCAGGCCTGGTGGGATGCGGCATGGGTGAACTGGAACGGTCCGGCCACGTCGCCCGCCGCCAGGATGTGGGGAAAGCGGGTCTGCAGGAAGGCGTTCGTGACGATGGTGCGGTCGGTCTCGATCCCCAGAAGGTCCAGTCCGAACCCCTCCAGCCGGGCGCTGCGGCCCACGGCCACGATGATCTGGTCAAAGCCGATGCGGCGGGCCGCGCCGTCCCGTTCGACCTCGATCCACCTGCCCCCGTCGATGCCGCAGCGGATCGCGCGGTGCCCGGTCAGCACCGTCACCCCGTCGGCGCGCAGGGCGTCCGCGACCAGGGCCGACACCTCGGGGTCCTCGCGCATCAACAGGCGGGGGGCCATCTCGATCTGGGTGACGTCGGACCCCAGCCGCGCAAAGGCCTGCGACAGCTCGCAGCCGATCGGCCCGCCGCCCAGCACGACCAGCCGCCGCGGCGCGTGGTCATGATCCGCCAGCCGCGACCACAGCGTCTCCGAGGTCAGCGGGTCGACCAGGTCCAGCCCCGGCAGCGGCGGCATGACGGGCCGCGCACCGGTCGCGATGATGATCGCCCGCGTGGTCAGCCGCCGCTCGGCGCCCTGCGGGTCGGTGACCGCGACCGTCCAAGGGTCGATCAGGCGGGCGTGGCCCTGCAGCACATCGACCCCCAGCCCGGCATAGCGGTCAACGCTGTCATGGGGCGCGATGTCGGCGATGATCCGGTGGATGCGGTCCATGACCGCGCGAAACGGGACCGCGGGCGGTGTGTCGGCCAGCCCGAAGCGCGCGGCATGGCGCATCTGATGCGCCAGGGTCGCGCTGCGGATCAGCGCCTTGGACGGAACGCAGCCATGGTTCAGGCAGTCGCCGCCCATCGCGCCGGCCTCGATCAGGGTCACCTTGGCCTTGGTCGCCGCGGCGATGTAGGCCGAGACCAACCCGGCCGAACCCGCGCCGATCACCACCAGATTGCGGTCGAACCGCCGGGGTCGGGTCCATCCGGCACAGACGCGACGGCGGCGAAGGATGCCCACGATGGCGCGGGCGATCCACGGAAACACGGCCAGCGCCGCGAAGGACGCCAACAGGGGCGGCGACACGATCTCGGACAGGCTGTCCAGTGCGGCCAGCTGCGTGCCCGCGTTCACATAGACCGCGGTGCCCGCCAGCATGCCAAGCTGGCTGACCCAATAGAACGTCCGGGTACGGATCGGCGTCAGGCCCATCAGCAGGTTCGTGGCAAAGAACGGCATCACTGGGATCAGCCGCAGCGAAAACAGATAGAACGCCCCGTCCCGTGCCAGCCCGGTCTCGATCCCCCTGGCACGCGCGCCCAGCCGCGCCCGCACCCAGTCCCGCAGCAGGTACCGCGCCGCCAAAAAGGCCAGCGTCGCCCCGATGGCCGACGCGAACGAGACGATCACCAGCCCCACCCAGAACCCGAACAGCGCGCCCCCGGCCAGCGTCAGCCAGACCGCGATCGGCAAGGACAGCGCGGTGATCGCGACATAGGCGGCGGCGAACAGCGCCGCGACCAGCACCGGCCGCTGCTGCTGATACTCGGCCACGGCGGCCAGATGCCCGCGCAGCGACTGCAGCGTCACGTCCTGACCGCCCAGCAGCCACGACCCGGCCAGCACAAGCACCGTGATAAGGATCAGCAGAACGGGTCTGGTCACGGCATGTCCTTCCTCACGGCCTCGGGCCACCTATCCGACAGGTCGTCAGGATGCCCGAAGTCTTACCGGACCGCCGCGACCCGCCCGGTCACGTCCCCGTGTACACGCGGCCCCGTCATCTCCGTCGGAGCCGGATGGGTCTTTTGGCCTGTCATGTCCACACCTGAAGACACGGCTGGTCAATAGCGGCTCGATCCGATGCATCTACGGAACGGTAACGCCCGGCGGAAACCGGCCTCCAATGCCCCTTGGCATGACCGATCACGCCCCTGCCCGGCCCCAACGCGCTGCGATGGTCTGCGCCAGTCCGGCAAGGTCGGGGGCCGTCACGTCAGGCTGCGGCACGCCCGGCAGCACCAGCGCCGCGTTCACGCCATGGGTCACCAGCGCGCCCTTGCCGCCCAGCGCCTGCATCCCGATCGTGTCCCAGACATGGCAGGCCACCAGGCACAGATCGGACAATGGCACCGCCAGTGCCTCGGCCACCAGTTGATAGGTCTGGGGCGCGGGCTTGAAACGGTTGGTCGGCTGGACGCTGAAGCTGGCCTCGAAATGCTGCGCCAGGCCCGAGCGGTCCAGCGCGGTCCCTCCCCCAGAGGGCGGCGAGTTGGTCAGTGTCACCAGACGGAACCCCCTGTCCCGCAGATGGACCAGCGCCGCCTCGGCATCGGGATGGGCGGGCAGCGTGCCCATCGTCCGGCGCAGCGCATCCTCATGCCCCTCGGTGATCGCCACGCCCCTGATCTCTCCGATCATGCGCAGCACCGCGACGGCCAAGGTGCCGAAATCGCTGCGCAGTCCGGTGATTGTCAGGGTCTGGGAATAGAGGATCAGCTGCGCGAACCAGTCGCGCATGACGGCCCCGTCGCCGAAGATGTCATCGAACAGCGGACACAGGTGGTCCAGGTCCAGCAATGTCTCGTTGACGTCAAAGACGAGGATGGGGCGCAGGGACATGGGGGCGATCCTGATCGGTTGACGATCATGCAGAACCATCGGTCGCGATTATCGTTCCTTGCGACTGCCCTTCGGCGAAGTTCTGGCCAATGCAGGTTGGACGCCCCTGCTGACCACCATCGCAGGCGGCAGCCGATGCAGCCTTTCCGGTGGTGAAAGGCGCGCCGTAACCCACGTTTTTTCATTGTCACCCGCATGATCCACTGCGTCTGGCTCTGACCGAACACTTGTCCACGTATGGACGGCACTGGGTGCCGCCGGGTCGGCAAAGGCGGTGCGGAACGCCATCGGACCGTCCATGGCCGGGTCTATCACCATCATTGGACGTTCGTGCCACGCCGGGCCTGGGTTGATCGAGCATCGGCCGTGCATTCGCCTCAGCACCAGAAGGGTGCTGAGACCGTCCGCCATGGCGGTCCCGGTCATCGGCCTGTGGGGCCGCCTCGCCTTTGCCAATCTGCCGCCGCGTAAGGTGTAGGACGGGCGGACGATCAGCCCGAACGTGGTCGATGTACCGCATGCACTGAACATCCGGGCGTTCAACTTGGGCGTTGCGTTGCGTTCCGGGATCGTCGGCATGGTGCAGAGGATGCGGGTCTGACCGCCGCCCCCTGTAACCGTCCAGTGACACGCCAGTCGGGTCTCCATTCCGGATCAGGTGCGATCTCCCTCCCCCGACCACCCGTCCACGCCAAGGTTTGGCAATCCCGGCACGCTCATGCCACAAGGCCCCTGCCGCAACGGGATCGGAAGGGATGCCATGTCGTCGTTCATGCAGCAGATCGCGGGACTGGACGCCGTGGCCCTGGCCCGTCGGCTGATCGGTGCGCGGCTGACCGTCCGCGGCGCCGGCGGGACCATCATCGAGACCGAGGCCTATGCCCCAGACGATCCCGCCTCGCACAGCCATCGGGGGCCGACGCCGCGCAATGCCTCGATGTTCGGGCCGGCGGGCCACGCCTATGTCTATCGATCCTACGGCATCCACCTGTGCCTGAACGTCGTGGCGACCCCCGGCGCGGCCGTGCTGATCCGCGCGCTGGACCCCGACACCGGCCTGGACCTGATGCGCGCCCGCCGCCCCGCCCCCCCGCTGTGCAGTGGGCCGGGGCGGTTGACGCAGGCGCTGGACATCCGGCCCGACGATGACGGCGCCGCCTTCGACGGTCCCGATTTCGGCATCGTCCTGGCGGCGGCGGTGCCCGATCTGCTGGTCGGGCCGCGGATCGGGATCAGCCGGGCGCAGGACCTGCCATGGCGGTTCGGCCTTGCCGGGGCGGCGGGGCTCAGCCGGCCATTCCCGCGGGCGCGCCCGGATCGCTGACGGCGGGGCTGCGGAAAAGACACTGTGCATTCCCGCCGCCCTGCAATACAGATGCGGGCCGACAAACCGTCCAATGCCGGGGATCATCGATGGATTTGCACAGCAGCGACCACCCCAGGCAGGACCACGCGGCCTATCAGGCCGGACAGCATGATTTCCAGTCCGACATCCAGCGCCTGGCCGAGAACGAGCTGGTCGGGACGATCCTGGAGACGGTGATGCTGGCCACGCGGATGCGCTTTGCCGGGGTGGCGCGCGTCACCGCCGACCGGTGGGTCGCCTGCCGCACCGTCGACGACCTAAAATTCGGGATCGCCGCGGGCGACGAGATCGAGATCGGGTCGACCTTCTGCCAGACGGTCCGCAAGACCTCCGAGATGATCATCTTCAACGAGGCGTCGTCCGACCCGGTCTATCGCGACCATCCCATCGCCGCGGCCTTCGGCATCGTCAGCTATGCCTCGGTGCCGATCTTTCGCGGCGACGGCAGCTTCTTCGGCACGCTGTGCGCCATCGACACCGAAACCAAGGACGTGAACAACGCCCGCACCGTCGCGATGCTGAAGATGTTCGCCACCATCATCGGCGGCACGCTGGACACCGCCGAACGGCTGGACGCCCAGGAACGCATGATCGAACAGGAACGCAAGCTGGTCCGCATCCAGGAGGCGTTCACCGCCATCCTGGGCCATGACCTGCGCAACCCCGTCACCGCCCTGCGGTCGGGCATCCGTATGCTCGGCAAGGAGCCGCTGACCGAACGCGGCCGCGGCCTGATCGGGCTGATGCAGTCCTCGCTGCACCGGATGGGCGAGTTGGTCGAGAACATGATGCTGCATGCCAAGGCGCGGCTTGGCGACGGGATCACTGTCGCGGCCACGCCCGACGCCCCCCTGGGCGACGCCATCGCCCAGGTCGTGGCCGAGATCCGTCTGGCCGCGCCCCAGCACCGGGTCACGACCGAGCTGGATTTCGGCGGGCCGGTCTGCTGCGATCCGTCACGCATCGCGCAGGCGGTGTCGAACCTGGTGTCGAACGCCATCAACCATGGCGACGCCGACACCCCGGTGACCGTGCGTGGCCGCCGCACCGACGGCGCCGTCGTGATCGAGGTCCAGAACGAGGGCGAGCCGATCCCTGAGGCCGCCCAACGCGCCATCTTTCAGCCGTTCCAGCGGGGCCGGACCGCCGAAAGTTCCGGGCTGGGCTTGGGCCTGCACATCGCGTCGTCCATCGCGCAGGCGCATGGCGGCACGATCGCGGTCGCCTGCGGGGACGGCACGACGACTTTCAGCCTGACCTTTCCCGTCCTGCCCGCCTGACCGCGCGCGCCATCCGAAACGGTTGCCCCCCGTCGCCCCGATCGGCCATCCTGCCCCCTGACGCAATCGCCAGTCGGGACGATCGATGACCAGACCCCAAGGACGCCACCGGCTGCCCCCCATCGCGGTGATCGCGATCGCGCAGCTGTTCGGGACATCGCTGTGGTTCAGCGCCAACAGCGCGGCAGAGGGGCTGATGCAGGCCTGGGGCGCGACCGCGGCCGATATCGGCCTGCTGACCAATGCCGTGCAGGCGGGCTTCATCGTCGGCACGCTGGTCATGGCGCTTGGCGGCCTGGCGGACCGGTTCGCCGCCAGCGCGATCTTCGTCGTCTCGGCCCTGGCGGGGGCGGCGTTCAACCTGGGTTTTGCATGGCTGGCCCAGGATGTCGCGACCGGCGCGGGGTTCCGGTTCCTGGTCGGGCTGTCGCTGGCCGGGATCTATCCCATCGGCATGAAGATGATCGTCAGCTGGGCGCCCGACCGCGCGGGGCAGTCGCTGGCCCTGCTGGTGGCGATGCTGACGCTTGGCACCGCGCTGCCGCATCTGCTGCGTTCGACCGCGGGGGCGGTGCCGTGGCAATGGGTGGTCGCGACCTCGTCGGGTCTGGCCGTCATCGGCGCCGCCATGATCCGCGCCCTGGGCGACGGCCCGCATCTGGCGCGCCCCGCCCATCGCGGCGGCGCCGGCGCCCTGCGGGCCTTTGCCATCCCCCGGTTCCGTGCCGCCGCCTTCGGCTATTTCGGCCACATGTGGGAGCTTTATGCCTTCTGGACCATCACCCCCCTGCTGGTGGCCGCCACCGGTCTGGCGGACGCCTATCCGGGGCTTGGCGTGTCGGGCCTGTCCTTCCTGATCATCGGTGCCGGGGCCGCGGGGTGCCTGGCGGGCGGCAGCCTGGCCCGTGTCCTGGGCAGCGCGCCGACAGCCCTTGCGGCGCTGATCCTGTCGGGGGCCAGCGCCCTTTGCGTGGTTACGCTCTGGCCGGTGCTGCCGCCGGGCTGGCTTCTGGTCCTGCTGGTGGTCTGGGGCGCCACCGTCGTCGCGGATTCGCCGCAATTCTCGGCCCTCTCCGCGCGCGCCTGTCCGCAGGATGCGGTAGGGGCCTCGCTGGCCATCCAGAACGCCATCGGCTTTGCCATCACGGTCGCATCGATCGCGCTGACGACGGCGCTGTTCCAGCGCATCGGCCCCGCGGCCGTCTGGCTGCTGATCCCCGGGCCCGTCGCGGGTGTCCTAGGCTTCCTGATCGCCACGCGACCCCGGCGCTGAGCCCGGTCACCCCGGCAGGGCAAAGCGGTCGATGCGAAAGCCGTCATGCACCGTGCTGTCCGATGGTCCCAGGACAGCCTGCAGAATGGCCACGGCCCTTGGTCCGTCCAGCGCCTCGTCGGTCGGGCCGGTCCAATTGACGGCGATCACCGGGCCCGTCGCCCGGGCCCGCAGCCAGCCGCCAAGACCGGTGATCTCCTGGGGGGTCAGGAAATACAGCACCTCGGACAGCAGGACCAGATCGGGGCGCAGGTCCGGCAGGTCCTGGGGCGCGCAGCCCTGCAGGACGGTGACCTGCGGCAGGGGGTCCAGCACCTGCCGTGCCGACCGGATCGCGGCGGGGATGCAGTCCATCACCGTCAGGCGGTCGCACCGGTCGGCCAGCCGCCGCGCCAGCGTGCCGTTGCCGCACCCGATCTCCAGCGCGGCCCTGAACGGGCCGTGCCCGATGGCGTCAAGCGTGGCGGCGTACTTGCCGGCCTCATAGGGGCTGGTGCGGTGATCCCAGGGATCGTCGCTGGCGGCATAGAGGCGGGCCAGATGGTCCAGCGTTTCCCTATGGGGCAATGACGATCTCCGGATGGGTCAGGAAATGGGCCTGATGAGTGTCGGTCATGACGAACCCCGTCGGGTCGTCGTCGATCAGCCCGGTCATCTGCGACCTGTGACAGGCCAGCGCGCGCCGCTTGGCCGCCACCGCCGCATCCGAAGCCGCGATCAGCCGGACCTCCGCCGCGCGGTCGGTGAACCGCCCCCAGACCGGATAGAAGGCCAGCGCGAGATCCGCCCGCTTGGCGGTAAGGCGCATGGCAAGACGCGCGACCTGCTGATGATCGACATGCGGGTCGTGTTCCCAGGTCGCAAGCACCAGCGCGTCGGACGCGATCAGCGCCGACACCCGTTCCGCCGCCTGCGCGTCGTCGGGGGCGGCACAGTCGGGATAGCCAAGACATGTGACCCGCGCCGCGGGCGCCAGGATCGCGCAGGCGGCGCGCAGTTCCGCCGCACGCGTCGCGGCCAGCACCGGGGCGGGCCAGCGCCGCGATCCGGGATGCGAGCGCGTGCCGTCGGTCACGCAGATGACGTGACACGGGGCGCCCTGCGCGGCCGCATCGAACAGCAGCGCGCCGCAGCCCAGCGTCTCGTCATCGGGATGCGGGGCCAGGATGACCAGTGGGCGGCCCTGCACCAGCGAAGCGGGCGTCAGCGACGGGGCAGATGCCGCATGGTCCAGAAAGCCGCTCATCCGATCCACCGCCGGTGCAGGTCGGGGTCGGCCAGGATCCGGTCCACCGATGACAGGGCCAGGGCATCCGGGCCAGCCTGCCGCAGGTACAGGCCCAGATCCCGCCGGATGCGGTCGGCCGGATGCGCCGTGGCGAATGACGCGGCCCCCAGCGCCTGGTCCATGTTGGCCAGCAGGGCCACGGCCTCGTCTGTCGTGCGCAGGCGGGCCAAGATCGCGGCCTGGGCATCGGCTGCGGTCGCGGCGGGACGCTCGATCCGGCAGGCGGCCTGGGCCAGCCACAGTCGGGCCGTCTCGCAGGCCGTGATCATGCGGTGCAGGCGCATCGCCTGAAGGGGGGCATCCTGCTGGCCGCGGGCGCGCAGCTGATCGGCGGTCAGGGCCGTCAGCCTGCGCATCGCCCCCAGTTGGACCGCGGCATAGCGCCAGACGCCGCCGTGGAAATGCGGCTCGGTCAAATAGGCGTCGGGCGCGCCCAGGGTCACGGCCTCCGCCACGGCCAGCCCGTCCAGGTCGCAGCGACCCGATGCGGTGGCCTTCATCCCCGACATGTCCCATTCGCCGGGAAACAGCCGCCCGTCCAGCTGGTCGCGCGCGAACATCAGCAGGTGCAGCCCGGCATCCGACCGCACGGTGACGATCATGTGGTCCAGCACGTCCGCACCGCTGGCGAACAGCTTCTGCCCGCGGATGACCGAACCCTCGATCCGCGCGGGGTCAGGACCGTCGGCGCCCCAGATGCCGTAAAGCGCCCCCTGCGCCACGGGCGCGGTCGGACCGTCATGCAGCATCAGCAGCTTGACGGCGTTCACATGCCCCTCGAACAGCCGCCCGGCGGACAGGTTCGCGCCGCCCACCCGCTGCAGCGCGTCAAGCAATACCAGCGGATCACGCGGGTGATGGGCCAAGGTCAGACATTCCGCCAACAGCCCGCTGTCACGCAATGCGGCGGCCAAGGCAGGGCCCGACGGGCCGTCGGGCCCGTCGGGCAGGGCATCGGCGATCATCCGTTCGGCACGGTCGATGGCGTCGGTCATCCGACCACCATCGCGGCGTGCCGGTCGGACCACCGGGCAAAGTCCGGATCGACGGTCCCATCGACCAGCGCCGCCAGATCCGCCAGCCGCGCCTCCAGGTCCGAGGCGCGCAGCGTCGGGCCGGCCGGAACGCTGCGGTCGGGATAGGCGCGGATGGACCCTGACATCGCCTCGTCCCACATCGCGCGCAGCGCGTCGGGCAGGATCATGGCCTGATCGGCCAGCGGATCGGCATCCTGCATCCGATGGCGCAGGCAGGCAGCCATGCCGCCATCGGCGCGGCCCTGCAGTCGCCCGGACACGCGCGCCGTCATATCGCAGGAATAGCGGACGGCCAGCCCATGCGCCTCGGCCCGAAAGACCAGGGCGCGATCCTCTCCGAAATCCAGCGCCGGCAGGCCGCCGATGGCCCGGTACAGATCCGCGCGGATCGCCATCGACGCGCCGGATTCCATGTAATGCGGGGTCTGCGACTGCGCGGACTGGCGCCCCGCCACCTGGTCCAGCCGGTGGCGGACCCTGCGCAGCAGCGCGCTGTAGGCCTCCTCGGCCCGGGTGATGCGCGCGCCCGAAGGGGTGGCCAGAACATGCGGGACGTCGGCACTGATCGATCCGCAGACCAGATCGGCCCCGTCACCCATCGCGTCCAGCGCGGCCCGGATCCAGCCCTGCGCCGGGATCGCGTCGGCATCCGTCGTCATCAGCAGCCCGCCGGTCCTGGCGGCCAGGTCCATCGCCACCCGCCGCGCGCGCCCGGCACTGGCGGTCGATACCGGAAAGGTGACGGAATGCACCGACACCGCCAACGAAGGGCTGCGGAAGGACCGGGCGATCCGTTCGCTGGCATCCGTGCAGTTGTTGGCCAGCACCAGGGCCGTGACGGGCAGATCACAGGCTTGGGCGGCCCCGGCCAGCGCCTCCAGCAGCCGGTGCAACCGCTTGGCCTCATCGCGCACAGGGATGGCGACAGTGACGTGGTGCAGTGTGGGACGGGTATCGTGCCAAGGGGTCATGAGCATCCGTATCGTGCAGGAAGGTCCGGCCGGGGCGGTCGACCGGCGACGGATGCATGACCGGATTGTCCTGCGCATCCGCCTGCAAAACGGACGCATGACAGGGCAGTTCCTGAACCTGCGCCTGATAAAGATCAGGCTTCATGGCATCGGTTCCCTGAAATCGGCGTGATTTCAGCAGGCTATGGACAAGTGCAGGACGGCGACTTTCTTCAGGCGCAGTGTCCCGCCTTCGTTCCATCAGCCGGTGATGGCCTCTCCACCTGTCCAGGCGTCTTCGGCCGCTGTCCTGACCGACCGCAACGGGTGGGACAGGCGAGGACCGACAGGTCTTACCTCAAGCCCCGGTCCATAGCCCCATGCCGCGGCACGCTCTGCCTGCGACGGGGTCATCTGCGGCGCCGATCCGTAGTCCAGATTGCCGTCCCGGACCGTCGCGCCCATCCGGGACGGGGAAAGCGACATGAAGGCGTGAACGGTGTTCACCACCGCCGCGGGCGATGCCACTAAGTCCTCGTACCGGATGACCATGGCCGCGTGCAGGTGGGACAGGTCCTGCTGCATCTGAGAGTGCGCGTCCAGCCAATGGTCGATCAGATGATGGGCTGGTCCATCGACCCATTTCGCGACCGCCGCCGCCACGGCCTCGGGGTGGCGGATGATCAGCAGGAATTGCGACAGCGGGAACAACTGTTGGTACAACCGTGTCCGCGTCAGGTTCACCGGCGACTTCTCGACCCGCCACGGACGATCGCCGTCGAACCATGGGTTCCAGTCGTATTCCAGGCGCAGGCGGGTCTCCAGCCGGTCCAGCGTGTGGCCCTCGGTCAGGTGCTGACGCGGATCGGTCGCGAAATGCATCGGTCGGCCGTGCTGCGCGGTATGGGGGATGGCGCCCTGCAGATAGCACCCCTCGTTCTCGGGCACCGGCGCATCGCTAATTGCAGCCACCGCGTCATGCGCCGCCACCAGCCGCGTCAGAAGCGATGTCCCGGACCGGTGCAGGCCACCGATGAACAGATAGCGGTGAAGCTGCATCAGAATGCCGTTCCCCTGTCGAAATATCGCTTGATCATCTTCAGGCCGAGGTCGTTGAAAGACCCGCGGAGGGCATGCCGGCCCGCAGGTCTTTCGGGATTGCGATGGGTCAGGCCCGGGGGGCGACCTCGCCCTCTTCCTCGCCGTCCCAGTAATGAATGCGCACGGCGGCGACCTTGATCAGCGCCATGCCCGGCGTATCGATGCCGTCCGGAAACCACCGTTCCAGATCGCTCGTCCAATGGTCGGCGAACGTGGCCTTGTCGCGGATGATGCCGGCCTCGCCCTCGACGGCCACGAACAGCGGCGGCGCGCCCAGAATGCCTGCGCGCCCCTGGAACGACAGGGCGACATGGGGGTCGCGTTCGATGTCGGACACGGTACGCGTGTCGTCATAGGTGAAGTAATAGCTGTCGCCATCCCATTCGACATCGGAATTGTTGCTCATGGGCCGGGTTGCAAGCTGACCACCCTCGGTCCGGGTGGTCAGCATGGCAAAGTCGATCTTTCCCATCGCCTTTGCCAGATCGCCTATGGTTCTGTCCGACATGTGAACTCCTGACTGCCGTATCGGCTTCTGGCACATGAACGCGCGGCCGTGGTCATTCGATCCATGCCCCGTGCATCGCGGTGATCCTTCGCGCGATCACCGGCATTCACATGACCGGCAGGGTGCGGCAACCCACGCGCCGGTCGGAGGTTGTCCTTTGCTCCGTTGTCGGAGCCAGCATCAGGAGCATGACGATGACCCCAACCTTTCCAGGGATTGCCTTGGCGACCGCGCTGACACTCGCCTTGGTCGCACCCGTCGCGGCCGATCCGGGCCGCGGGCGCCATCACGACAACGACCGCAACCACGCCCATCAGGGGTGCCCGCCGGGCCTTGCCAAGAAATCGCCGTCCTGCGTTCCGCCGGGTCAGGCAAAGCGCGATGACATCCGCTATGGTCGCGGCGTCGGCGACAGGCTGCGCGTCGAGGACTATGTCCTGGTCCGCGACCTGAACCGTTACAATGTCGAACGCCGAGAGGGTTGGCGCTATTACCGCAGCGACGATCAGTTGTACCGGGTCGATGCCGAGACGCGTCAGATTCTGGCCGTGATCAACCTGGCCCGCGCGCTTTTCAACTGAAGATTGCATTTTATGCATTTGTGAACGGTCCGGTTCGGAACCGCCGATCGGTGCGGCAAGTTTGCACCGCATCATCGGGCAGCATGCCCGAGAGACAGGAGATTACCATGAAAGCGTATCTTGTTCCGACCTTCGTTGCGGCCCTGACGGTGGCAGGGGCCGCCTCGGCGCAGACGATGGCCACCGTTGCCACGGATTTGAACGTCCGGTCCGGCCCGGGCGTCCAGCATGGCGTGATCGGCGCCATCGGCGCGGGGGACGAGGTGTCGGTCCTGGGCTGCATCGACAGCGCGAACTGGTGCCAGGTCAGCGGCGACGGTCTGGAAGGCTGGGCCTATGGCGACTATCTGAACGTCAAGGCGGGCGACGAGGTCGTGTCGCTTTATCCCAACCGCGAGACGGTCGGCGTGACCATCATTGAGGCCCCCGTCGAGGACCCGACCACCGGGCAGGACGCCGCCGTGGGCGGTCTGGGCGGCGCGGCGATGGGTGCGCTGATCGGCGGCCCGGTCGGGGCGGTGGCCGGTCTTGCCATCGGCGGCGCGACCGGAGCTGCCGCAGCCGAGGAGCCCACGACCGAAGTGACCACCTATGTCACGTCGAACAAAGTGGATCCCGTCTATCTGGACGGCGAGGTCGTGATTGGCGCGGGCGTTCCGGAAAACGTGACGATCTACGAGATCCCGGATCAGCCGGATTATCGCTATGCGCAGATCAACGGCCAGACGGTGCTGGTGAACCCGCAGGACCGTCAGATCATGTATATCTATCGCTGACCTTCGCGGAAACGGCGGGCATGGCTGTTGGCTCGTGCCCGCCGGACAGAGTGTTCTGAAAGCGTAGGGCTGACGGTCGCGGCCCATTCACCCAGTCATTGGGTCTACCGGCAAGGGCAATTTCGCGTTTCAGCCTGTCCACGACAGATCGACCACGTCAGCCCGATTTCGCGGAACCTTACAGGTCGCAATCTGAAATCGGCTAACGCCCATCGCCACCGTCCGCTGTTCCACAGTCACCGCTGCGCCCTGATGACGGGCGCAGCGTGTCGTCACATCGCCTCCAGCTGGTCGACCGCTTCCTGACAGGCAGCCTCGTCCCCTTCGGCAAGGGCACGCTCCGCATCGGCGATCAAGCTGTCGCGATCGGGCATGGCCTCGTCTCCCTCGGCCTCTTCCGCGGCGGTCGGTTCGCCTTCCTGCTGCGCCTGGACGTCGCTGCCGGACATGGCGACGGCCGTTCCGGGCTCTGCCTCCGTTCCCTCCAGCGGCGCAAGCGAGCCGTCCTTGGCGATGCCCTCGCCCGAGGCGCTGTCGGCCCCATCGGCTGCGGGCATGTCGGACGACGCATCGGCCGACGCCTCGGGGGCATCCGCCTGGGCGTCATCGCCCGCCGGCTGCTCCAGCGGCGCCAGCGATCCGTCCTTGGCAATGCCCTCGGTCCCGCCTGACGCAGCACCCGCGCTGTCGCCGGTCATCGCGGCGGTATCGGTAAAGCGTGCCAGATCGGCGGCGCAATCCGCCTGCGCCATGCCGGCAAATGCGCAGATCGCGCAGCCGGCCATCCAGGTCATCGAATACTTCATGTCTCGTCTCCCATGATGCAGCGTCTCCTCCTCAGAAGACGTAATGAAGCTCCTGCCTGCGCCCGATGTTCCAGCAGATGACCTATAACGTTTGCTAATCAGCACCTGTCCGGCCGGGCGGTCGGCACCGAACGCCGCAACCCGCCAAGCCGATGAAAGGCAACGGGTTCGGCCGAACGGCGCATGACACAGAGTGCAAAACCTGCCCCAGCAACGCTGACATTAATCAAGTTGCGTGGTCGTTAACCCTGATCTTAGCTGAAACATGTCGTGAACATCGCAATGTCCTACGGCGTTCTCTTTCAGCGGCGGCCCCATGCATTCTCGTCGTCTTGTCGTCATCTCGGATCATTGCAGCGATGGTCCGCCGGTCCCGGTGACGCATCCGGCGCAGATCGACACCATCCTGCCGCCGCCCCCGACGGGACAGGTCTCCGTCACCGGCGGCTATCTGGAACGCCTGCCCTTGGCAGCGATCGCGGCGGGCATCGTCGATACCGCCGAGATCTGGAGCTTTGCCGGGCGCTGCGGCGAATCCGATGCCAGCCTGGGCCTTGCCGCGGGCCGGGCCGATCCGGACCGCCCCGGCCTGACGCGGCGCGTCTTTCGCGCCGATGCGCATGAACCCCCGTACGGATCGGCCGAGGCGGTGCGCCATCTGCAGCAGACCGGCGCGCCCGACATCCTGTGCGTCTGGGGCCTGGGGGTCGGGCACGACATCATGGATGCGGCACGCGGTGCGGTCACCATCTACAATTCCATCGACGCCCCGGCACTGCGGATCCCCGACGATCTGGCGGCGCGGTTCGATCTGTTCCTGACCGGCGCCCCTTGGCAATCGGCCGAAATAAGGGCGCGTATCCCCGGCGCCCGCACGCGCGTGCTGCCCATCGGCCCGAACTTTGCGTCCGACGTGACCTTTCATCCGACCGGTGCGGCCAAGGATCGCGACGTGGTCTATGTCGCCTGCGCGCAGCCCTACAAGCGCCACGACATCCTGTTCGACGCGATGGAGCGCCGCCCCGGCACCACGGCCCTGCTGGTCGTCGGATACGGCGACGACGACCTGCGCGCCGACGCCGACCGCCGCGGCCTGGACGTCGAGATCGTGGGCCCCCCGGGGGTGGATCATGATGCCGTCAACCGGCTGATCAACCGCGCCCGCGTCGGTGTGGTGTGCGGTCAGCATGACGGCGCCCCCGCGATCCTGACCGAATATCAGCTGGCTGGCCTGCCGGTGCTGGCCAATGCGGACCTGGTCTGCGGGCTGGACCACGTGCCTGCATCGGCCGGGACCATCGCATCCCCCGGCGCGCCCTTTGCCGCCGCGCTGGACGGGCTGCTGGCATCGCCGCCCGCCGATCCCCGCCCCGACGCGATCGCCCGATGGGGCTGGCGCGCCAGCATCGCCTGCCTTGGCCAAGACATCGACGCGATCCGCAGCGGTCGCCGGAAGGAGCCGTCATGACGCCCCGCGACCTGTCGCACCCCGCGACGACCGACAAGCCCGCCCTGATCTGCCTGTCGCATCTGCGATGGGATTTCGTGACCCAGCGGCCTCAGCACCTGATGGACCGCTTTGCCCGCGATTACCGCGTGCTGTTCTGGGAGGAGGCAATCCCCACCACGCATCACCTGCCCTATCTGGAGTTCCACGCCTTTCACGGCACGACCGTCCAGGCCGTGCGCCCCCGCATTCCCGACCGCTGGTCGCCCCAGGATCAGGCCGCGGGCCTGGTGGGTCTGTTCGACCAGATGCTGGCCCTGAACGGGATCGTGCGCCCGGTCCTGTGGCTGTACACGCCGATGATGTGGCCCGTCGTGCAGCATGTCGATGCGGCGGCCGTGGTCTATGACTGCATGGACGAGCTGGCCTCGTTCCGCTTTGCGCCGCCCGCGCTGGCCGGGCTGGAGGCCGCGCTGATGGCATCGGCGGATCTGGTGACCACCGGCGGCTGGTCCCTGTGGGAGGCGCGGCGCAACGATCACGCCAATATCCACGCCTTCCCCTCCTCGGTCGAGACGGGGCATTTCGCGACCGCACGGACGGGACTTGCCGAACCCGACGATCAGGCCGGCCTGCCCGGCCCGCGGCTTGGCTGGTACGGGGTGATCGACGAACGCGTCGATCTGGACCTGATCGCGGGACTGGCCGCGGCGCGGCCCGACTGGTCGGTGGTGATGATCGGTCCGGTGGTCAAGATCGACCCCGCCAGCCTTCCCCAGGCGCCCAACCTGCATTGGCTGGGCCAGAAGAGCTACGACCAGCTGCCCGCCTATCTGGCGGGGTGGGACGTGGCGCTGATGCCCTTCGCGATGAACGAGGCGACGCGATACATCTCTCCGACCAAGACGCCGGAATATCTGGCCGCCGGATGCCCGGTCGTGTCCACCCCGGTGCGCGACGTGGTGCGCCAGTACGGCCATCTGCACGCGGTCCGCATCGCCGACGGCCCGGCGGCCTTTGTTGCGGCCTGCGCCGATGCGCTGGCGGATGCCCCGGCCGACACCTGTACCGAGGCCGACGCGGTGCTGGCCCGCCAAAGCTGGGACCTGACGCAGGCCCGCATGGCGGCGCTGCTGGACCGGGCGGTCGACCGACGCCGGCGGCCTGCCGTGCCCCGCCCCCGCCGCGCGCGGCCCCGTCCCGACGTGACCATCTGCGGCGCGGGGTTTGCCGGCGCGGTCATGGCGCGCCAACTGGCCGAACAGTCGGGCAAGCGGGTGCTGGTCGTCGACCGGCGCGACCATATCGGCGGCAACGCCTTTGACGAACGCAATGCCGACGGCCTGCTGATCCACCGCTATGGCCCGCACATCTTTCACACCAACGCCACCGAGGTCGTCGATTTCCTGTCGCGCTTCACCGAATGGCGGCCCTATGCGCACCGCGTGTTGGCCGATCTTGGCGATCGCCGGGTGCCGATGCCGATCAACCGCACGACGCTGAACATGCTCTATGATGCCGGGCTGACCGGCGACGCGGACACCGCCGCCTTCCTGGCGGCGCGCGCCCGGCCCGTGGACCCCATCCGCACCGCGCGCGATATCGTCGTCTCGGCCGTGGGGGACGATCTGTACCGGCTGTTCTTCGAGGGTTACACCCGCAAGCAATGGGGGCTGGATCCGTCCCAGCTGGACCCCTCGGTCACGGCGCGGGTGCCAACGCGCACCGATACCGACGATCGCTATTTCACCGACCGGTTCCAGGCGATGCCGCGCGACGGCTATACCGTGATGTTCGCGCGCATGCTGGACCATCCGGGGATCGACGTGCGCACGGGCACCGATTTCCATGACATCGACCCGGCCGATCGCGGCGCGCTGACCGTCTATACCGGGCCGATCGACGCCTATTTCGGCCACCGCTTCGGCGCGCTGCCCTATCGCAGCCTGACCTTCGCGCACGAGACCCTGCCCCAGCGCCAGTTCCAGCCGGTGGGCGTCGTGAACTATCCCGACCCGGACGTGCCCTTCACGCGGATCACCGAATACAAGCACCTGACCGGGCAGGACCACCCGATGACGGCGATCACCCGCGAATATCCGTCGGACAGGGGCGATCCCTATTATCCCATCCCCTGCCCAGAGAACCAGGCGCTGTTCCGCCGCTATCAGGCGCTGGCCGATGCGGAACCGAACGTGATCTTTGCCGGTCGTCTTGGCAGCTACCGCTACTACAACATGGACCAGGTGGTGGCCCAGGCCCTGGCGCTGCACAGGCGCATGATGGCGGTCCCCGTGCATGCCTGACCGGTTGCTGCTGGTCACCGACAGCGCCGAGCCGTCGGGCGTGGGCGCGCATATGGTCGCCCTGGCCGCCGCGCTGGCGGAGCGGGGCCTGCGCCCTGAGACGCTGTGGCCCGACCATTCGGCGGGCCGCGCCCTGGCTGCGCAGGTCACAGCGGCGGGCGGCATGGCCGCGGTGACGGATACCGGGGCGATGGCCCGGGCGGTCGCGGACTGGGCGGGGCAAGGCCGCGGAACGGTCCATGTGCACGCCGGCATCGGGTGGGAGGGGCACGCCCTGACCCGCGCCGCCCATGCCGCCGGCGCGACCGTGCTGCGGACCGAACATCTGCCCTGGCTGCTGACGGACCCCGATCAGATCGCCGAATACCGCGCCGCGCTGGCCGGGGTGCATGGCGTGATCGCCGTGTCGCGCCAGGCCGCGGACGGGTGGCGCAGGGCGCTTGGCCCGGGAACATCCGTCCGCGCGGTGCCCAACGGCATCCACCACCGCCCCGCGCCACAGGCGGACCGCGACGACCGGATGATCCTCTGCGTCGGTCGCCTGACCCCGCAAAAGGCGCAGCGCGTCCTGTTGGGGGCGCTGGCCCGGCTGCGGCGGGGCGGCGGCGACGCACGGGTCGTGATCGTCGGCGACGGTCCGGGCCGGCTGCTGCTGGACCGCGCGATCCGCCGGTTGGGCCTGCAGGACCATGTGACCTTGGCCGGGCGACGCGACGACGTGCCCGCGCTGATGGCGCAGGCCGGCATCCTGGCCCTGCCCTCGTGGTTCGAGGGGCTGCCGCTGGTCGTGCTGGAGGCGATGGCCGCCGGCCTGCCCGTCGCGGCCAGCCGGATCGGCGGCACCGTCGAGGCGCTTGGCCCCGATCACCCCTGGCTGCACCCGCCGGGCAACAGCCGCGCCCTTGCCGACCACCTGGCCGCGGCGCTGCGCGATCCGCAGGCGCGCGCACGCGTGGCACAGGCGCAGCAGGACCGTTTCACCGCGCATTTCACCGCCGCCCGCATGGCCGGCGACACCCTGGCCGCCTATCGCGCCGCCCGCGCAAGGAAGGAAAAACCGCCTATGGACCGTATCAGACTGGGCTTCATCGGGGCGGGCGGCATCGCGCATCGCCATTTCGGCGTGCTGCAGACCATGCCCGACGTCCAGGTCGTGGCCATCTGCGACACCGACCCCGCCCGCGCGCAGGAGGCCGCAGACCGCATGGGGGCCACGGCCCATCACGATCACGACGCGATGCTGGCCGCGCATGATCTGGACGCCGTCTACATCTGCGTGCCGCCCTTTGCGCATGGGGCGCCCGAACGGGCCTGCATCGCCCGGGGCCTGCCGTTCTTCGTCGAAAAGCCGATCACCCTGGACGTCAATCTGGCCCAGCGGATCGCGGCAGAGGTCGAGCAGGCGGGGCT
This sequence comes from Paracoccus sp. S4493, assembly GCF_000967735.1. Classification (NCBI taxonomy): domain Bacteria; kingdom Pseudomonadati; phylum Pseudomonadota; class Alphaproteobacteria; order Rhodobacterales; family Paracoccaceae; genus Paracoccus; species Paracoccus sp. S4493. The sequence continues at coordinate 15,912 of NZ_JXYF01000045.1, read as the reverse complement.
GATCACCGCCGTCGGCTATCACTGGCGCTATCTGGACACGATGGACGAGGCGCGCGCCCATCTGGCGACCAATCCCGCGCATCTGATGCAGGGATTCTGGATCGACCAGACGCCGCCGCCGGAATGGTGGTGGCGGGCCGACGGATCGGGGGGCCAGGTCGTCGAACAGGCGACCCACATCATCGACGCGGCACGGTTCCTGGCCGGCGACGTGACCGAGGTGTTCGGCCTGTCCGCGCGGCGCGACCGCGACGACTTTCCCGGCCTGACCGTGCCCACCGCCACTGCGGCCACGCTGCGCTTTGCGTCGGGGGCGGTGGCCAACCTGTCGTCGACCTGCCTGATGCGGTGGAACCACCGCGTCGGCCTGCATGTCTTCAGCGACGCCATGGCGATCGAGATCACCGACCACGACCTGATGGTCGACGTGGGCCAGGGCCGACCCGTCCGGCAGGCCAGCGGCGATCCGGTCTGGCGCGAGGACCGCGATTTCGTCGAGGCCGTCATGGGCCGCGAGAACCGCATCCGCTGCGACTATGCCGAGGCGCTGCTGACCCATCAGGTCGCGCTGGCCGTGGGCTGGTCGGCCGAAACCGGAACCCTTGTGCGGATGGAGGGGCTGCGGGCCGACCCGCAGCCCACCTTTTGTCCTGCCGCTGCGGCGGGCGCCGACGATGCCGCATGAACATCGCCACATCCGGTCGCTGGCCATCCTGGACCAGGGCCGTCCGGGCTTCTTCAGCTATGACGAAGGGCCGGCGGGGGACGGGCAGGTTCGGCTGGACCTGCTTTATACCGGGCTGTCGGCGGGGACCGAGCTGACCTTCCTGAAGGGGACCAACCCCTATCTGCACAGCCGGTGGGACGATGTCGCGGGCCGCTTCGTGCCCGGCGAGCCGTCGGCCCGGTTTCCGGTCAACTTCCTGGGCTATATGGAAAGCGCCCGCGTGATCGACGCGCGCGCGCCGGGCTGGCGGAACGGTCAGGTGGTCGGCACCGCCTTCGGTCACAAGACCGGACATACCGCCGATCCGTCGCACGACCTGCTGACGGCGCTGCCCGACGGGATGGACCCGATGCTGGGCATCTTCGTGGGCCAGATGGGACCGATCGCCGCGAACGGCATCCTGCATGCCGATGCCGAGGCCTTCGGCGCCGCCGTCCCGCATCTGGGCGCCAGCCTGGACGGGCGTCCCGCGCTGATCTGGGGTGGCGGCACGGTGGGCCTGTTCTGCGCGCTGTTCGCGCAGGCCGCCGGCGCATCCGAGGTGGTGGTCGTCGATCCGTCGCCCTTCCGCCAGGACATCATCCGCAAGCTGGGTATGATCCCGATGGACGAGGACGCGGCCGTGGCCCACGCCAAGTCCGCATGGCACGATCGTCACGGCGGCCGCGGCGCCGAGGTGGTGTTCCAGACCCGGGCCCATTCCGACAGCCTGCACCGCGCGCTGGCCGCCCTGCGCCCGCAGGGCACGGTGATCGACCTGGCCTTCTATCAGGGCGGTCTGCCGGACCTGCGCCTGGGTGAGGAGTTCCACCACAACGGCCTGCGCCTGATCTGCGCCCAGATCAACCGCATGCCGCGCCGTCTGGCCGCCGACTGGAACCAGCGGCGGCTGGCCGCGGAAACCGTCCGGCTGCTGGAGCACATGGGCCCCGCCATCCGTCAGCACCTGATCACCCATGTCGTGCCCTTCGACGAGGCGCCGCGGTTCCTGGAACGCCTGGTGGCCGAGCGGTTCGATTTCCTCCAGGTCGTCTTCGCGACCTGATCCCGCCAAGGAGCGATCCGATGAACGACGATCTGAACCAGCCCTGGGGCGTTCAGCCGCCCCAGGACCTGCCCGTCCCGCACCCTGACGCCGGCAAGATCCGCATCCTGTTCGTCCTGGCCTGGCTGGTCGTCGGCGGAGAGGAGACGGAACTGCGCCTGCTGGCCCGCACGCTGCCGCGCGACCGGTACCGGATCGACGTCATCCCCTGCTTTCGCAAGGAGGGGATGCCCGACCAGACGACCGACCAGCTGCGCGCGCTTGGCATCCATGTCGACACGACGCCCTATGCGCTTGGGTTCGACGACACCATCGACTATCTGCGCCGCAAGATCTGCGGGGCCGACGTGGTGGTCAGCTGTCAGAACGTTGCCGACATCTATCCCGCGATGGAGCGTCTGGCCCTGCGCCCGCCCCTAATCGAACATGGCGGGCTGGTCAGCGAGGCGCTGGCCGGGCCCAAGCACCTGACCGCGCGCTATGTGGGCGTCTGCGACAGCATCCGCGCGGCGGCGGCGGGACGCATGCGCGACCGGCCCGACCATGCGGTCGAGATCCCGTCGATGGTCGATCTGACCGAGTTCGATCCGGCACGCCGGGCGCCCATCCGCGCGGCGCTTGGCATCGCCGACGACCAGGTGCTGATCGGATGGGTCGGGCGCCTGGACCGCAAGAAGCGGGTCGAGGATTTCCTGGCCGCCGCGATGCGCGTCGCCGCCAGCCATCCGCAGGCGCGGTTCGTCGTCATCGGCGGGCCGGACGCCTTCATGCCGGAATACGCGCTGCAGCTGCAGGCGCTGGCGGCACCCCTTGGCGACCGCGTGATCTTTACCGGCGACCGGGCGGACGTGCCCGACCTGCTGGCGGCGATGGATGTCTTCTGCTGGCTCAGCCGGGGCGAGGGCATGCCCCATGTCATCGCCGAGGCCGGGGCCGCGGGCCTGCCCGTCATCGCCACCCCCGACAACGGCGCCCTGCAGCAGATCCGCGACGGCGTCAGCGGCCTATTCGTGCCGCACGAGGATCCTGCGGCGGTTGCCGCTGCCATGCGTCGGCTGATCGGCGATCCGGCCTTGCGGCACGGCCTGGGGTCGGCGCTGCAGGCCCATGTTCGCGCAACCTATTCCGCCGCGGTCGTGGTGCCGCAATGGCAGGCGCTGATCGACACCGTCCTGGCCGAACAGGCGCCGGCGCCGGCGCCCACGCTGTTCACCAGCGTGATCCAGGGGGGATGGGAATCCTCGACCCATCGGCGGCGCGACGGGCGGCGGCTGGATGTCATCGCGGCCATCGGTCACGACACCCATGCCGCCCAGGATTACCTGCAGCTGCAAGGCCTGGGCATCCGCACCTGCCGCGATGCCCTGCGCTGGCCGTCGATCGACGCGGGCGGCGCGCTGGACCTGGGATCCTGGACCCCGATGCTTCAGGCGGCGCGCGACACCGGCACGCAGGTGATCTGGGACATGATGCATTACGGCTGGCCGGACGATCTGGACGTCTGGTCCCCGGCCTTCGTCGACCGCTTTGCCCGGCTGGCCCGCGCCGCCGGTCGGCACCATCGCCAGGTGACGGATGCCGTCCCCTTCTGGTGCCCGGTGAACGAGATCAGCTTCCTGTCCTGGGCCGGAGGGGATGCGGGCTATCTGAACCCGTTCGCCGGGAGCCGCGGGTTCGAGCTGAAGGTCCAGCTGGCCCGCTGCTATCTGGCCGCCCGCGCGGAGCTGTTGGCCATCGATCCGCGGGCGCGCTTCGTCACCGCCGAGCCGCTGATCGCGGTCCAGCATGCCGACTGGACCGGCCGCCCCTTGTTCGAGGCGCATGGCTGGCACGACGCCCAGTTCCAGGCCTTTGATCTGATCGCGGGCCGCATCTGGCCGCAGATCGGCGGATCCGAGGCCGCGCTGGACGTGGTCGGCGTCAACTATTACTGGAACAACCAATGGATCCATGGCGGCCCCCCCATCGACCTCGATCATGCGCTGCACCGCCCCCTGTCAGATCTGCTTGTCGAGGTCGCGGCGCGCTATGACCGCCCCGTGATGCTGGCCGAGACCGGGACCGAAGGCGCGCGCCGCGCCGCGTGGTTCGATCATGTCATGACCCAGACCCATCACGCCCGCAGTCGCGGCGCCCGAATCGAGGGGGTATGCCTCTACCCCGTTGCCGACCACCCCGGATGGGACGACGACCGCATGTGTCCGAACGGCCTGCTGGGCGCAGACCCCAGCAGCGGCGCACGCGACGTGTACGCTCCATTGGCACGCATGTTGCAAGGAGTGTCACAATGGTAATGTCGAGGAATATAGGCACAAACCCGCAGCAGCGCTGGTTATCCAGTTTCAGCGAAATGTGCTTGTTTGGAATGTGTTTGCTTGGTGTCCCAGGTGAATCATCGCTAGAAGTGGCGCTGACCTATCAACCAGTCTGAATTGGTTCGGCAAGGTTTACCGGTAGAAGCGATATCTCACGCATCTGTTTGCAGATAAGAGGCTGACTGGAACGCAGCCTCTGACACCTTGTGGACTACGTTTATTGCGATCCCGTCATGCGTTTCAGCTGCTGATCATCAGTCAGCCGTTCAATGCCAAAGGCTTCCAATGCCTTGACGATGATGTCCGTGGGCGAATCCCCCGCTTCGGCTGCCGCGGTCTCCAAGCCACGGCGAAGGTCGTCGGGAAGGTCAATTGGTGGGGTCGAACCGGTCATGTTCCGCTCTCCTGTGTCGTTCCATTGAACATGTCAGTGCGTCATGCGGTTCCCAAGCTTGCACGTCCTGTGAGGTCTCCCCACCAATAGTCCAAGCGCCGCTTCCGGGGTTACAGGTACACTAGAAAGCAACGTACTGCGTCCAAGTTTCCAAGTACGGTCGGGAATGGATCGGTCGTCGCTGGTGGCCCGACGCCTTCGAACCATCGCTTTGCCCGAAACGATGACGTCGTCATGGCCAGGAACATTTGCTGCGGCTGCCGGTTGGCGGACCTCCACCGACAAGGAGGATCCGATGAACCACCCACGCGTCTTCGCAGTCACATCCGCCGACGCCATCCCGAGTCCGTCGAGGCTCAGGCTCGCTCCCCCTGTCATTGACGCCACGCCGCCAATCCTGCCGGCAAGCGACCTTTTCGGGTGGAACGTTCATATGGCAAGCAGGCGTATGACAGCCGGCACGGCAAGCAGCTGCGTCAGCCGGCACCTCTGCCAGCATCAGACTGCCGCCGTGACTGCTGACAGAGTGCCACGCGTCGATGATATCGCCAACCATGCCGCCACCGCCAAACCCCTGCGCGCCAGGCAGGCAAGACCAACGTTCGATCTCACCTTACCGGCCAGCCAGATCTCCGACCATGAGCCGCCCCTGATCGTGCGTACAGCCCATGCCCCCGACATCACCGAACAGCTGCTTTGGAGCGTGCCTATGGGCACCACGCCAACCATCGGCACGCCTTTGAACGGACAGTAAATGGGAAATGACGGAATGCAGACCTGGTTGTGCCTGTCCGGCGGAAACGCATTGGGGGCCTTTCATGCCGGCGCATGGAAGGCCATTCAGGACGCAGCGCTGAACGTCACACGCATCTCGGGCGCCTCGATCGGGGCGATCGTCGCGGCGGTCATCGCGGGCAATCCGCCAGACCGGCGTGTCGAAAGCCTGGACCGCTTTCTCAACGACATCGCTCAGTCTGCCTTGTCCGGAAGCGGGCGCCGCCGGTTGGTCACGGGCACGTTGCTGTTCGGAAACCCTGCGCTGTTCAGCCCATCGGTCCCCGGATTGGCCGAAATCCTGCCCGGCGTGCCGCCCGACAGGGCAGTCTTCCATCGCAGGGCGACCCGTCGGCTGATCGAGGACTATGTGGATTTCGATCTGCTGAACGCGGGCGGCATCGAGGTCACCGTGACCGCGACGGATGCCGAAACCGGCACCGTGGCGGCGTTCCGCAATACGGTGGAACCGCTGACGGTGGATCATCTCATGGCCAGCAGCGCGTTGCCGGTCCTGTTTCCCCCTGTCACCCTGAACGGTCGGCATTTCATGGATGCGGGCCTGGCCGAGAACCTGCCCCTGCGCCCGCTGCTGGATCGCGATGACGACGCCCTGATCCTGGCCTGCGATCTGTATAGTGCAGCGGGGCCGCTGCGCCAGACGATGGACGGCATCGCCGACCGGGCGCAGGAGCTTGCCTTCGGGTGCCAGTCGCGCCGTGCGATTGCGGCGTGCGACCTGACCGGACGTCGCTTTCATCATGTCATCCTGTCGGACCCCGAGGACGACTTTTCCGGAAAGTCCTTCGACTACAGCCAGGCGTCACTGCGCCGCCGATCCAAGCTGGGACATATGCTGATGGCCCAGGCGCTTGAGAGCATCATCGCTGAACCCCCGACATGAGAGGCCCATCATGATCCCACCCCGACTGCACGCCGCGCTTGATGCCGTGTCCGCGGCCCTGCTGGTCCTGGGGCCGGCATCCATGAAACGAAACGCCGGCCTTCGGGCGCCGTTGACCGCGATCGGGTTGGGGGTGGCCGCGTATTCGCTGGCGACATCCTATCGCGGTCGCTCGCCCCGGCGGCCGATCCGCATGGACCAGCACCGCCTGCTGGATGCCGCGCAGGGTGCGGCCTGCCTTGCCTTGGCGCGCGACGTGGACGATCCGGAAGCGCGCAAGATGCTGCGCGGCTATGGGGCGTTCTCACTGGCGGTGGCGGCAGCGTCCTCGCCCCCCGGACCGGCCGGCATTGCCGTCCCTGCGGACGCTTGGGCGACTGATCTTGGCGACGATCTGGCCTGTTTGCGCTGCGGCATCGTCAATGTCGCGTTCATCGGCGCTGCCGGTGCCGGCGACCGGAACTGGTATCTGGTCGATGCGGGCGTGCCGGGTTCGGCCGCGGCCATCCTGCAGGCGGCACGACGGCGCTATGGCGCAGGGCGGACCTGGAGCCCCGGATCATGGTGACAGGTCATGGCCCGGCACTGGAGGGAGATGCGCTGTCAGAACGGCTGCATGCGCTGGCGACGACATTCCGTCAGCGTGCACTGCCGAACGACAGCCGCTATCTTCGCCAACCATCGTAAGATGGTGGAGTGCCGTTTGTGGATAGCAATGATTGCCGGTTGGATTCTGGCCGAATGTACGGGCAGGCGCGAGTTGTTGATACACAACAGATATCGGCGCGGAGCGGTATTCTTGGCGGTACGACGACGGCACGTCCGTGTCGCACCTTGACCGGTAGGGATCACATGTCCGAAGATCCCTTCAATACCAGCGTAACTGAAGCCTAGCTGAAAGCCCCCGAAATTCGTTGTTGCCCAAGGAGGGTACCCCTACAGTTCAAGCCGCCCTCCGTCACAGCAACCACAGCACGGCACCCGTTCCCCAAATGCCAATGGACAGCAGCACAATGAGGAATGCGATCCGGATTGCGGGTTGAGCCCGGGCCGCATGCACGGACAGTCTGCGCCGGGATGTGCGGTTGGCCCACCAAGCGAACAGAAGCATCATCTGTGCTGCGAGAAGAAACACCGTCGCCACGGCTTTCGGAACCCAGGTGGGCTGAAACGGGCCGAAGACGGCCTGCATCCCGATTGCGACCGCAGCAGTCGCCAAACCAGTCCTGATCCAGCCAGAGAACGTGCGCTCCACCGCCAGAATGGTGCGATCTTCGGCAAGATCCGTGCGGTCTTCGGCGGGGTGGTCCTTGCTTGCCATGATATGCGCGCTGTCGTTTGCAATGCTGCCGGATAGCTGTTGAGACCGCTTGCATTGAAGAGGGAGCCACGGCCTCCCCGTGCCTCTGTGCGGTGCCTTTGCAGTGGGCTGACCGGCCAGCGCCTGCCATGCTCGGAAAAGAGCGTATCTTGAAAGCAAGTGTCACCATCAGGTTCGCCAAACAGTGCCTTGGAACACTGCAGCCTGGTATCCGGTGCCGCACTTCTTCTTTGGTAAAGATAACGCCGACGATCACGACAAGCTCGGGTCGGAACAGAGCGTCGCGAAAACGACAGCCCCGCTGATGCGGGGCTGCCAAAGATGCTTTGGACGCTTAGACTTTTGCCGACCCTGGCATACCTGTTGGAGAACTGACTGTCCCGGGGGCCGTGGAGGATTGGGAATGGCCGGACCCGGAAGATGCCTTGCCTTCTTCCGTATCGGTCAGCTCGTCCTGTGCGGCGGCCACGGCGCTGGATGCGGCTGACTTCGCCTCGTCCAGCCCGGCTTTTACGGCGCTACTGATGCGGCTCTTCTCCTCCGCATAGATCGCCTCCGCCTCGTCGAACAGCTGATCACGATAGTCGCCCATCAGCTTGTCCTCCTGCCGCGTGCCGGGCAACAGGGCGCCCAAGGCTGCGCCCCCGATCAGTGCAAGCGCACCGAACAGCAAGGGTTCGTTGTCATAGCTGCGGGCGACCTGCCTGTTCGCCCGCGCCATCTGGCGGCTGGCCGCGTCGCTGGCATCCAGTGCCTTGCGGCGTGCCGTCTCGATCCGGCGACGGGCCTCTTCGCTCATCCCCTCGGTGCCCTCTCCAAGACGGTCCCGAAAATGGCGCGCGCGATTGCCCAATGCCGTCGAGCCGTCACTGACGCGGTCCTGCAGGTGGCCGGCGGTCTCTCTGGTTCTGTCCATCATGCTATGTTCCTTGTCGGATCCGGTGCTCTGGTCGAAGGACGATCCGGTCGTCATCGGGCGACGGTCCGAACTCCAACCCGTGGTCGATGCTACACCGCGCGGGGGCGGAGTGCCGTAAGCCCGCATCGGTACGGTCCGGTCGTCGCGCCGTCTGGAAGATTGGCCAAGGCCATGGACCGGGTCATGCCCGCGACCGAAGATCATCCATGCCAGCCCGATACCCGTCAGGCCCAAGGCAACAGGGTTGGCACGGGCGGCTGCGCTGGCCGATTCCGCCCATTCCGCACCGTTCCGACGAACGGAGCCTGTCAGGCGGCGCGACAGGCCGTCCAAGGACAGTTCGTCCTGCAGGTCGTTCAGCGTGCGGCGCAGGGCGTCACGGTCCTTCTCGATCTCGCGTTCGATATGGTCCGGGTTGTCTGCATCATGCGTCATGATAGGCCTCCTTGACCGTATTCGCGTCGCGCTGGACGTTCTCGACCGTACGCGTCGGCATCAGGTTTTCGGGTTTCAGGCCGGCCATGCCCTTGCGCAAAAGGCCATAGGCAAGGATCGCAAGCACGACCCCGACGATGACCGCACTCCAGATCGGGCCAAGATCGGTTTCCGCCAGGGCGGCCACCAAGGCGGCCGTCAGCACGTTCAGCGTGACGATGCCGATGACGGCGGCAGCCACGATCATCCCCAGCCCGGCACCGGCATGGCTAAGGTTCCGGCGCATCTCTGCCTTGGCAAGGGCGATCTCCTTGCGGACAAGATCCCCTGACAGCCGCAGTGCATCGGTCGCAAGTGTGGCGGGGTTCTGGGAGCGGACAGGATCAGTCATACGAACCTCCGATCGTGCGGCTGCCCGAGAGGCCAGGGTTGCCGGATGACGCTGCGCCGGTGCCGGACACAGGCTTGGCCCCCATGCCCAAGTGATGATCAGGGTTTGCAGCACCCGTTTGGGCGACGGCAGCGCGATCACCGGAGCCGGTCGGCCGGGTCGTACTAGTCATGCCGTAGCCCCCGCACCTGGTCATGTCTGACGAACTGGCGGACCCTGCCCGCAGAAAACGGACCGCGGCAAAGCCTGCCAAGGCCGACAGACCCAGAAAGGCGCCCGGCTGGCGACGCGCAAAGCGACGCACATCACCCAGCATCTGTGCGGGGTCCGTCGAATTCAGGCTGTCCGCCAGTCCGCTGACACTGTCGGCCGCACGGTCGAACATCTGTGCGACGGTCGAGTCCGGATCGATCTCGGATCTGGCCTTGCGCAGGCCTTCGGCCACGCTCTCGGCACGGTGCGCAACGCCGGAACGCAGGTTCTGCTCGCGGCGCGCGACCTCGTCCTTGACCGTTCCGGCCAACCGCGACGCCTGTTCGGAGGCCTCGGCCCTGATGCTGCCCTGTTCGGACGTATCAGTCTCCCTAAGGTTCGGATCGTTGATGGTCATCTGAGATCTCCCTTGTCTGGCTGAAGACGAGCATTACAGCGACCCGCCGACAGGTTTATCGGAGCCCCAACCAAGCGACGGAGATGATGTTCCAGTAACGTTAATTAAGTTGAATATTTTTCATGCGGCAACCATGCCAGAATAGTGAAATTATCCTTCTATTACATTGTCTTGAAATTTTTTAAGTTATCAGCCTAATTTTTTATTTCGCAGAAGGCGCCATGTCGAAACGGACCGTTCTACGACTATATGGCTTCGGTCTCTTGACCCGCGGGAATAATGACTCGGATTATCTATTAATGAGGGATAGACATCTATATAAATCAACCGAAGATTGCAAAAAAGAGGTAGGCCGTCCACCCAGTGATATCGAAACACCCCGCAGCACACTTGATCATATCCGTATCAGATATGGCAGTGCACAGATTTCGACTGCCCCGCATTTAGTACGCCATGTTTTCATCAGCATTTATTGTGATCGCAGAACGCTGACCACCCGTTGCACCCCGCGACTTCGTAAGCAGTCGTCCTAATGTTTTGCCCTTATAGAGAACAGGCGGCATCATCTTCAAACATCATTGAAAACATCGCCTGACTTACGACGCCGTTGCGAGCATCGGCAAACTTTACAGCCATAACAGGCCGCGGGCGAGGCACCAATCCTTCGATCCAGAGCCAACGCCACCGTTGATCTTTCTCTTAGTCTTTTCCGATATGAAATAGCCGATAGAATTTACGCTATTTGTACTGATAATCGCGTGGAAAAAACCATACAGCAAAACGGTCAGCATAGCGGCTGCAATTGACACTGGAAGCGGGAGCGCAATAGCAACTGCCTCCGTGAAACATGGCCTTGGAACCAAGGCCATGAATCTGAAATTCGCGCTTTCATAAGCAAGGCAGAACAATAGAAATTTTCAAAGGGACAAGAATTCGCGTCAACCCTTGATTAAATGAATTACTCTACATTTTGAGAAACGGTGAACGCTAGTTGCCTCTCTCTGCAAACATTGCTGCGGCCGCCGGATGCAAGGGGGCGGCCAAGCCCGACTCCTGCATGTCGCGAACGGACAGCTTCTCCAGCACGGCCGCTGAGACCCCGATCGAGGGAAGGTTTGCGATGGTATTCTTGATGATCGCGGCAACAATGTCATCCGGCATGTCCGTGCGTGTCACCAGCGTCGCCAAGACTCCGATCGACAGGATCCTGCCCTTTTTTCCATAGACGCTGCGCGGAATGGACGAGTAGACATAATCGTCGTTCGCCTCGATGAACGCGCGCACTTCGGGTCCGGAAATGTTGACCAGCCGCGCATCGCACTCGTTGATGGCACGATCGACGACTGAACTGGGATGACCCAGGATCAGCACGGTCGCGTCGATCCTGCCGGCGCATAGTTCATCCAGTCCGGTGCCGGTGGTGAGTTCAAGCAGCGCCCTGAAATCCGTCCGATCCAGACCCAGGGCCGTCAGCAGGCGCATGGCCGTCGCCTGCCTGCCCGATGCAGGCAGACCGATATCGACCCGCTTGCCGACAAGCCCCCCCAGGCTGAGGATATGGGCGTCGGGGCGCGCCAGGACCGTCAGCGTTTCCGGATAGAGCGACATGACGCTGCGAAGATCAGAGAAGGCCGGTTTACCCACGAACGGGCCTTCGCCGGTCAGGGCCATGGTCTGCACGTCGGACTGCACGATGGCGAAATCAAGCTGGCGGGTCCGCAGCGCCTCCATGTTGTAGATCGAACCGGGGGTGGCCTCGGGGCTGCAGCGCAGTGCCGCCTCAGCCCGGTTCGTCTCCTGACACAGGGCGGTGGCGGCGGCGTAATAGCTTCCGTTAACGTCCCCGGAGCCGATGGTGTACAGCCGTGGATCCTGTGCCTGCGCAACTGTCGACACGGACAGAAAGGCCACTGCCATCCAACGGAACATCGACGACCTCCGCACCCTGCTGTCGCCATTAGCGCATGACGGCGATTCATCGGCAAGCACGTAAAATCTTCTCGCAGAAACGCGAAGTCGCAGTCACCATGGAAAGGGGGACCTTGCGAGGGAAGCGATGCCGGATTTCCTGTACGACATTCCGCTGCGCGACCTTGCCTTCTATTTCTCGCTTGCCGCCGTCCTGTCGATCTTCGTCGGGATGCTCGTCCTCAAGCCGATCCTGCGCCTGCTGATCGGTTCAGGCCCCGACCTGAACGAGGCGATCACGCACGGCACGGCCGGCTTCAACCTGTTCTATGGTCTGCTGCTGGGCCTGCTGACCGTGTCGGCCTATCAGAACAACGAGCGCGTGAACGAGGCGGTGCTGAACGAGGCCACGGTGCTGGGCGCGCTGTATTCCGACATCAACGGTTACCCGGAACCCGTTCGATCCGAGACCAAGGCGATGATCCGCGACTATGTCCTGTTCACACTGTACAAGGACTGGCCCGCCCATGCGCAGGGCTCCTATCTGGATGGCGGTGGCAATCGCGTGAATGCGATGCGCCAGAAGTTGTCGGGGTTCGAGCCGACCTCGGCCGGGCAGGAAATCCTGCATGCGCAGATGCTGTCGGCGTTCCAGGAGTTCACCCGCGCCCGGCAGCTGCGCCTGAACGGTGTCTACACGGAAATTCCCAACGTCCTGTGGTATGCCGTCCTGGTGGGCGCGGCGATCAACATCCTGCTGATCGTCCTGCTGCGGATGCGCCCCGTGCGTCAGTTCGTGCTGGGCACCATCACGGCGTTCTTTCTGGGCGTCATTCTGTTCGTCATCGTCGCCCTTGACGATCCGCTGCGCGGCGAGGCGAGGCGGCGATCCAGCCCGACCCGCTGGAGCGCCTGTGGCAAAGGGTCATGATCTGGGACGAGCCCTGAGGAGGCGACATGGCGCAGTTTTCCATCCGGGAGGTCGAGGGAATGCGGCAGGTTCGCATCGAGATCGACCAAGAGACCATCCGCGCCCGCCGCGGGGCCCTGTCGACCATGCGCGGCGACATCGCCCTGACACCGCGGCTGCCGGCACTGGCGGATGTCTTTCGGTCGATGTTCACCAGCGAAGCTCGGATCAGGCCCTATTACAAGGGCAGCGGCTCGATCGTGCTGCAGCCGTCCTTGTCCGGATATCACCTTCTGACGGTTCAGGACGGCGAGACATGGGTTCTGGAGCCCGGCGTCTATTGGGCATCCGAAGGCGGCGTTTCCCTGGGCATGCGCCGTGAACGCTTCTGGCCCAGCCTGTGGGCGGGTGATGGCGGCCTGGTCTGGAAGACGACGCTGCACAATGCGGGCCAGGTCGCGATCAACGCCCCCGGCCCTGTCGAGACGATCGAGGTTCAGGACAGCGACCTGCGTGTTCAGGGTCGACTTGTGCTGGGCAGGACCGAGAGCCTGCGGTTTTCATCACAAAATCCGGCGTCATTTCCGCGCAACCTTATCTCCGGGCAGAAACGCCTGCGGGTCTTCAGCGGCACCGGAAAGGTCCTGGTTTGCTGGACGCCTTATTGGAACGAACATCTGTATCGCAGAATGACCGGGGAAAGCATCGATGGATCCTTGCTGGAATGATCCCTTGGTACGCCCATGTCATGCGCATCGGTCAAGATGCAGTGCCCTGCAGTCTGCCGCAGTCCCGCATGCGCGGTGACCAAACGATACGTAACCCTTTCACGGTCAGTTCCGTGATTTGCATATCCTTGAGCGGCTTCTCCCCGCAGTAACCGCGACCAATATCGCTTTGTGGCGTCGCTGGCCGTCGGCTGTTCAAACGAAATCCACCATGATGAAGGTCATCGACTGGGTCGATTAGTCGATCAAAAAATTGATGATCATGCGTGGCGCATATCTGAATGTCTTCTACCTGATTTGGTTTCACTGGTTCAATGATATGCCGCCCACCCGTTCATCGTGGGGCGCTGGGGGCTTAGATCCTGATCTCACCTCATTGCATCCACTGAGCCGCTCTGTCCTTTCCGGAAGTGTGTCGCGACCACGGTGGCCAGGCTTGCAATGATCGTGATGGGCTAAATTAGCCAATCCCTGACGCCGTTCGATCAATTCAGAGCGGAGCAGATGCCTGCCGTATGAAACCGGGCATTTCGATGCCATAAAGACCGGCTGACCTCATTTGCCCACTATTGACCGGACAAAAAATGGCGCGAGACTATTGTTTGTGCCATAGTTATGGCGGTCATACACTAAACGCTTATTCCTGCTGCGGACCTGCAGCCGGCGGTTTCCCGTAATAAGACGATACCCACCTCGCTGCCAAGACCACGCGCACTAGACCTTCTGTTCACGACCTGACCGGACCTTGAGAGCGGGGAGATAGGGATCCAAACACCATGATCCCCTCCTCTCTGATGTCCCTAGAACCGGGTGATGATCGTGGCGCCGACGGACTGAAACCTGTCCATGTTCACCAAGGCCGCGGGGGCTTCGGCAAGGCTGATCCGGTCACCCACCAGACGCGCGGGATCGAGCTTGCCACTGGCCACCATGTCCAGCATCGCGCCATAGCGATGAGACTGCATCCCATGCGAGCCCAGGATCTCGATCTCTTGACCGACGATCCTGGGCATGGGCACGGCCGGTGCCGCGTGATCGCCCAGCATCAGGCCCACTTGGATATGCTTGCCGCGCGGCCGCAGACAGAGGATGGAATTGGTCATCGTCACCGTATGCCCAAGCGCATCGATCGAGACGTTCGCGCCACCACGGGTGATCTCCCGGATCGCTTCGGCGACATTCTCATGCCTTCCGTCGATCACGAAAGCCGCACCAAGCGCACGGGCCAGATCCAGCTTTGCCGGATCAAGGTCCACGCCGATGACGTTCGCCCCGGCCGCTGCAGCGATCATCACCGCGGATAGACCCACCCCGCCACATCCGTGAACGGCCACCCATTGCCCCGCACTGACTCGCCCCTGATCGACGACAGCACGAAAGGACGTGGCGAACCGGCAACCCAAGCTGGCAGCGGTGGCAAAATCCATGCCGTCCGGCAGGGCAACCAGGTTCAGGTCGGCTCTGTGGATGGCAACATATTCGGCAAACGAACCCCAATGGGTGAAGCCCGGCTGCTCCTGGTGCAGGCAGACCTGCTGATGTCCGGCATAGCACTCCGAGCAGCTGCCACAGCTGCAGATGAACGGGACGGTGACCTTGTCCCCCACTGCCCACCTGGTGACGTCCTTGCCGACCGCCACCACAACCCCTGCCAATTCGTGGCCCGGAACATGCGGAAGCTCGATGTCGGGATCATGCCCCTTCCAGCCGTGCCAATCGCTGCGGCAGACGCCCGTCGCCTCCACCTTGAGAACAACGCCATGCGCGGCAGGGGTCGGGTCCGGAAGGGTGACGAGCGTGGGCATTTCCCCGAACGTCTCAAACATCACGGCTTTCATGGGGTCAGCTCCTTCAGGTGGTGAACCATCGGCTGTCATCCTAGCCAAATAGCGGGAAAGAGCTTTGCCAATCTTCTTGTCATTTGCCATCATTGAGGCAGACTCTGCCCCTTTGATGGACCAACCGACGGATACTCTGCCCGTGACCAAGATTGACGCCGTCAGTATGCAGATGCTCACGTTGCTTCAGGACGACGGCCGCATGACAAATGCCAAACTGGCCGAGACGCTGTCGATGAGCGAAACGCCATGCTGGCGCCGTCTGAAGCGGCTGGAGGAAAGCGGCATCATCGAGGGCTATCAGGCCCGGTTGAACCGCCGGAAAATCGGACTGGGCGTGATGGCATTCGTCCAACTGCGCTGTTCCGAACACGATGCGACAGCGACCGCTACGTTTCAGCGCATCATCGAAACCTCGCCCAATATCCTATCCTGCCACAACACGACCGGCGCTGACGATTTTCTGCTCATCGCCGTCGCGCGAGATCTGGATGACTACAGCACCTTCGTCGAGACCACGCTTCGACGGCTTCCCGGCGTCACCAGCATCCGGTCGAACCTGTCGTTGCGAGAGATGAAGTCCTCAAGCCGGCTACCAATCGTGCGAAGCGACGGCTGACGCCTTCTCCAAGCGTGATGCGTCGAGCACCAAGGCGTATAGCCCCGAATGCTCCGTAAGCGCGACGTCGCGGC
>NZ_JXYF01000044.1:0-2165 GCF_000967735.1 Paracoccus sp. S4493 | reverse complement strand
GTAAGCGCGACGCGGCCCCCCTCCTGCCGCTTCTGATCTGACCGGGCCATTTTCTGTACGCATGAGCGTTGGAGGTGTTGGTTTGGAACGAGACGGCAAAGTGGGCGTCCATTTGGACGGCCCAGGGGACGGCAGGGTTTCTCGGCTAGAGGTGATCGAGGGGCCGAGCGGGCGTCGGCGGCGCACGAAGGCGGAGCGGGCGCGGGTCGCTGCGGAGAGCCTGGTGCCGGGGGCCTCGGTAACGGATGTCGCGCGGCAGCACGGGACGACGCGCTGGCAGGTCTACGACTGGCGGAAGAAGTTGCGGACGGGGCAGCTTGTCGTGCCCGAGAGCGTGGCGGCCCTGCCGATGTTTGCAGAGTTGGTCGTCGAGGGTCCCGCAGCGGCGATGCCGGCAGAGACGGAGGTCGCCACCGGCGTGGAGATCGTTGTCGGCGATGTCGTGATCCGCGTCGGGGCCGACGCCGATGAGATCCTGCTGACCAGGTCCATCCGGGCGGCGCGGACGGCGACATCATGATGCTCGGTCAGGGAGGGCCAACAAAGGTCTATGTGGCGACGCGCCCGGTGGACTTCCGCAAGGGGATCGATGGCCTCGCGCTGGCGGTGCAGGAGATGTCCGGGCTCGATCCATTCTGTGGGGCGGTCTTCGTCTTCCGCTCGAAACGGGCGGACAGGATCAAGCTGCTGGTTTGGGATCAGACCGGAATGGTGCTCGTTCACAAGCGCCTTGAGGGAGGCAAGTTCGTCTGGCCGCAGATGCGGGACGGAGTGATGCGGATCTCCTCGGCGCAGCTGGCGGCTCTGTTCGAAGGGTTGGATTGGCGGCTGGTGCGGCCGGAACGGGCGCGGCGTCCGCTGGTCGCAGGGTGAGCGGGCGGACGCACGGGAATTCCCTGTTTTTGCTAGCCAGAACCGCGTTTGCGTGATTCACTCCGAGGCATGGATGCCGATGCCCTCAGCCGTGAGAACGCTCATCTGAAGGCCCGCCTGACCGAGGTCGAGGCGGCGCTCGTGGAGGTGCAGGAGGCCAATCGTCGGCTGGAGGGCATCCTGCGGGCATCGCAGCGCGAGCGCTTCGGCAAGAGTTCCGAGAAGCTGTCACCCGACCAGTTCAATCTGCCGCTCGAGGATGCCGAACTGGCCCAAGGCGTCCTCGCGGCCGCGCAGGAAAAGGCAGAGGCCGCGCTTGCCCAAACGCGCGGGGAAGAACCTCGCAAGCCCGCGCGCAACCGCGGGCATCTGCCGGCGCACCTGCCCAGGGTCGAGCGCGTGATCGAGCCCGCCAGCATCCAATGCCCCTGCGGCTGCGGTGAGATGGCCCGGATCGGGGAAGATATATCCGAGCGGCTCGACGTAATCCCGGCGCAGTTCCAGGTGCTGGTGACGCGGCGCCCGAGATACGCCTGTCGCCGCTGCTCGCAGGCCGTCGTGCAGGCGCATGCCCCTGAGCATGTCGTCCCTGGCGGGCTGCCGACCGAACGGCTGATCGCGTGGATCATCGTCTCGAAGTTCGGCGACCACCTTCCGTTCTACCGCCAAGCGGGGATCTTCGAGCGGCAAGGTCTCCACCTCGACCGTGGCACACTCGGCAACTGGACGGGGCGCGCCTGCTTCCACCTGATGCCTGTCATCGACCACATGAAGGCTCATCTGCGCAGCGCCGACCGGATCTTCGTGGACGAGACCCGCGCGCCGGTGCTCGATCCGGGCCGGAAGGCTACCAAGAGCGGCTACTTCTGGGCCGTCGTGTCCGACGATCGCGGCCATGGCGGTGTCGGTCCGCCCATCGTGCTGTTCCACTACGCCCCCGGCCGAGGACGGGAGCATCCGCTAAAGTTCCTCGCCGGATACCGCGGCCGGTTCCTGCAATGTGACGCCTACCAGTCCTACAACGCGCTGACCGAGATCACGCGCGATGAGGGGCCGTGGCAGTTGGTCAATTGCTGGACCCATGTCCGCCGTCGCTTCGTGAAGCGCTTTGAAAGCGAGGGCTCGCCCATCGCCGAGGAGATGCTGCGCCAGATCGCATTGCTGTATCAGATCGAGAAGACCGTGCGCGGCCAGGCTCCCGCCGACCGTCTCGCCGTCCGGAGCGCCCAGGCCGCCCCGATCATCGCCGCGCTCAAGCCCTGGCTTGGAACTCAGCTGTCGCGCATCCCGCA